>CAMLQS010000016.1 GCA_946482165.1 uncultured Verrucomicrobiota bacterium
GCCGTCTGCTGGCTGGACAACACCTGGCACTTCATCGCGGTCGAGCAGATGCACCCCAGCTCCGCCTGGGCCGTGCGCCGCTGGACCAGCCCCGTGGCCGCCACCGCCACCCTCAAGTGCAAGGTCAGCCGCGGCGGAAGCGGGGACGGCGTGGGCATCAACATCTACGTCGATGGCTCCCACGTCTACAGTCGTATCCTGAACCCCGATACCTCGGACACATTCACCGTGACGAACGTCGTGCTCAAGGCCGGCAGCAAGGTGGACTTCACCGTCAACCAGAACGGCGAGAGCAGCTTCGATTCGACCGGTTTCTCGGTGCAGATCGTCCGCCAGTAATCCGGACCGCATAGACTTTCCGAGCGGCGAACCGCCATTGCTTCAACCTCGCGACCTCGTCGCCACTCCTGAAGGGGCGCCAGCCCCTCCCTCGCCACCCAGCCGCTCGGTCTTCGCCCGCGCCGGTTCCGCCTCGCCGCGGAACCGGCGCTTTTCTTTTTTCCTCGCGCGCGCATCCTCCGCCGCGCGGTCGCCCGCCGCCCTCCGCATGCGCGTCCTCATCGCACTCGACAAATTCAAGGAGGCGCTCTCCGCCGGAGCCGCCTGCGCCGCGCTCGCATCCGCGCTGCGCCCGGCCCATCCCGGCTGGACGCTCGACCTTTGCCCCCTCGCCGACGGCGGCGACGGATTTGTCGCCGCCCTCGCCGCGGGAGGTCGCGGCGAGATCCGCCGTGCTTCCGTCAGCGGACCGCTTGGCCGGAAGGTCGAAGCGCCTTGGGCCCTCGTGCCGCCGGACAAAATCCCTCCCGCCGTGTTAGGACGCCTGTGCGGGGCAACCCGCCTTGCCGATCCGCTTGCCGTCATCGAGATGGCCGCCTGCTCCGGCCTCGCGCTCGTGCCGCCCGCCCGCCGCAGCGTCTGGCAAAGCACCTCGCGGGGCGTGGGCGAACTCATCGTCGAGGCAACGCGCGCGGGGACGTGCGGCATCCTGCTCGGTGTCGGCGGGAGCGCGACCAACGACCTCGGCCTCGGCGCGCTCGCCGCTCTCGGCTTCCGCGCTCTCGACGCGGCCGGCGGAGAGATCACGCAATTGGTCCCCCGTCGCTTTAGCGAAATCGCTAGCATTCTCCCGCCCGCCCCCGACTCCCCGTTCTCGCGCCTGCCCCCGCTCTGGATCGCATGCGATGTCGACAATCCCCTCTGCGGCCCGAGCGGAGCGACCTTTACCTACGGTCCGCAGAAAGGCGTCGCCCCCGAGGAACTCGCTCCGCAGGACGCCGAACTTGCGCGCATCGGTCTTCTGCTCGCCGAAACCTGCCAGGCCTCGCCGGGGCTGCTCGAATACCCGGGCGCGGGAGCCGCCGGCGGCATCGCGGCCGGTCTCATGCTTGCCTGCGGAGCGCGGCTCACCGGCGGTTTTGACTTGGTCGCGGACTGGCTGGAGCTGAACCGGCGCGTAAACGAAGCCGACTTGGTTATCACCGGCGAAGGCCGCTTCGACGACACTTCATTGCAAGGCAAAGGCCCGGGCGGCCTGGTGAGCATGGCGCTCGCTCAAGGCAAACGCGCGCTCGTAGTCGCTGGATCAATACAAGTTTCCCGGCCTCCTCCCGGACTCGGGCTCCTGCCGATCACGCCCGAAGGCATGTCCCTCGAGGAGGCCTTGCCCGCCACCGCCCGCCTCCTCGCCGAGGCGGCGCGGCGAATCGCCTGAACAGGCGATTCGCCGTCTGCGACTCAAAAATCACCACACGTAGGTCGCGCCCACGGACCAGGAACGGCTGGTGTGCGGCACGAGCGGAACGTCCTGGTAGGCCGTGTCCCAGAGGTTGTCCACCTGGGCGTTAAGCACGAGGCCCTTCACGCAGGGCACATGGTAGAAAAGGCCCAGCGCGCTATCGACGTTGTCGCGGCCCTCCTGACGAAGCGCGTTGTCCGCCTGGCGGCGAAGTTCATTGTCCATTCGAAGCTCGAAGCCGCCGCCGAGGCGGGCGACCCCCGCGACAGTGAGGCGATGCTCCGCGTAGTTGAGCGCGTAAAAACTGGCGGCCGTCGACGCGGTGTAGTCGTCGGTCTTGTCGAGGAAGGTATAACCCGCGATCAGATCGAAACGCGCCCACTCGCGACGGGCAAAGAGCTCCACTCCGACGGTCTCGAGATTCACCGTCGTCGCCACGCGGGAAGACGCGGGGTTCGAGGGGTTGAAAACGTAGTCGAGGAGATTGTCGTCCTTGCGGAAGAAGACCGCCGGCGTGATGGACCAGCCGCCTGCCGAGAACTCGGCGCCGAGCTCGTAGTTCGCGGCGACGGCGCGCGCCAGAGCAGGGTCGCCGCCGAAGAGCCCGAGCGGATTGGCGTTCAGCGCCTGGTAGGTCGGCAGCTGGGTCGACTCGGAATAGCTGGCATAGACGCGCTTCAACGGCGCGCCAACTTGCCGAAACTCCAGGGACGCGAGCGGCGAGGCTTCGGAGCTGTCCTGGTTGCTGTCGTCGTAACGCGCGCCCGCGACGACCACGAGCTCGCGGCGATCGTCGAGATCGATGGTCTGTTCGGCGGCGAGCGAGCCGTAAGTCTGGGTCCGGCTCATGAAGGGCCCGAAAGTGAGCGCGGACGACGCGAAGCTGCTTCGCGAATCGAGATCGTCCCCGACCACGCCCGCGGAGTAGCGCGCGGCTGTCTGACCAAAGAGCGTATTGCGCCCTTCGAGCCCGGCGCCGCGCACCCGCGTTTGATGATGGTTATCCAGGGTGAAGACGGGGATCGAGTAATGGTCGCGATGGCCGCGGTAGTAGGCGCCGGCCTGCACGTAATCGCCATCGGCGCCGAGCTCCGTGCGGTGATTCACGATGAAGAGCTTGGTCTGCAGGCGCTCGCGTTCGTCGCGCAGGGGCGTCGCCTGGTTGCGCGCGGCATACATGTTCGGCCAGGCGAAATTCTTGGCCTGATAACCGGCGAAGAAATCCGTCTGGCCGACCTCGTTCGCGAGCTGCACGCGGCCGTTGTAGCGGTTGAAATCATGGTCGCCGCCCGTGCGCGTGCCGTCCCCTTGCGAAGCAGCGACGGAGACATCCGCGCCCACCGTGAAGCCGCCGAACTTCTCGCCCGTGGCGACGCCCGTGTAGAGCTCGCCGCGCGCGAGATGGTTGTCCCCGGCGCCGACGCTCACCGCGCCACCGGTCCGGATCGGGCGCCACCCGTAGGCGACCCCGCCCGCGGTCGCGTTGAAGCCGCTTGCGACCTGCTCCGCGCCCACCCGCACTTCGGGCGCGCCCAGCATGTAGGAGGACACGGGCAACTCCGCCGAGTAGTGCCCCGTCTGCGGGTCGTAGAGTGGCAGCGCGCCGATCGTGAACCCGGTGTTCTCAAACGTGCCTCCGCGGATCGTGACGTCCGCCTGGCCTTCGGCGAAACTGCGCGCCTGCACGTCGACCTGCGGCTCGTAACGCAACGCCGAGACCGGCGCCGCAAAGGTCGAGGCCGGTTCCTGCAAAGCCACGCGGGTGGAGAAAACCGCGAGCGTTTCGAGCTCGACCGTCTCCGACTCGGGGGCCGGTGCCGCGACCGGGGCCGGTTCGGCCGCGAAGGCCGAGCCGAGCGTGAGGGGAAACCACAAAACGCGAAGGGGCGTGAGCATCCTCCAAGCCTCACTACGCTAGTTAACGGAAATCAATCCCGGTCTTAACACACTTTTTGGCATTTCCGCCTCAACCCGATAGAATGTCCACGTCGCATTGAGCGGGGTTTCCCCATGCGTGCGCAGCCACCCAAGGAGATTGCCAGGCGCCACCAGCCGGCTGGGCGCCGCTCCCGTGGCATGCAGCGAACGCAACAAGGCCTTTGGCGATGCATACGAGAATATCCGTTCATCCACTTCGTCGCGCAGCAGGTCGAACCCCGCGGCGGCGAAACTCTTCCGCCATTGCGACACGTCGCGCCAAACCAATGGCTCGCGCCCGGCCGAAAACAGCCCGCGCAGCTCCGGCAAGGTGTCCGCGACGTAAAACCCCGCCAACACCCGCCCCCCCGGGACCAAGGCGTCGCGCCACGCGCTCAGGAGCGCCACCGGGTCCTCCGCCCACTGCAACATGCTCGAAGAGAGTATCCACGACCATCCCCCCCGACCCACCCGCGCCGCGGCCAACTCCCGCCACTCGACGCCCGGCACCTTCGAGCGCCCGAGCGCCACCATGCCCGCGCTCGCGTCACTTGCGACGTAGGCGCCCGCCCAAGGCAGCGTGCGGACGGTAAAGAGGCCGGTGCCCGCGCCGACCTCCAAAGCGGCTCCACGTCGATCCGCCGGCAACCACTCCGCCAACCAGTTTGCCATCGCCGTTTGCACGGACGCGGAGCCGTCATAGCTCGCCGCCGCCCGCCCGAAGCTGTCGCAAACCGCGTTCATGCGCCCGCGAGCTCTTCGGCCCAGGCTCGGAAAAGCGGCATCGGCTCGTGTCCCGCCCCGTCGATGACCCGGAGTCCCGGCGCTTCACGCGCCAAACCCGACGCATCGAGCAATGTATCCTGGCCGCCCGCATATGCGTTCCAACCCTCCGGCAGGCCCGGCTCCGCCGAAAGGACATCGAGCTGTTCCAAACCCCAGAGCAGCGTTTCCGGCGGCCCGGCATCGCCTTGCGCCGCGCCGATGCCGGCCCACTCGCGGAAATCCGCGCAAGCTTTCGCCGGATCACGGCGCACCCGTCCAGAAAGCGCCTTCAGTTGCGATCGCGGCACGCGCCCGCCCCGGCCCGCTTCCGACGGGAAGGCCCAGATCGGGGCAAGCAAACCCACGGTCGTCCAGCGCTCCGCCACCCATCCCCGCGCCCCAAGGAGCAGGAGCGTGCCGAGCGAATAGCCGCCTAGCGCGTCGCAAGCCGGCAGAGACTCCAGCCGCGCGCGCCAGTCCGGCGCCACTGGCACGCACACATGCTCCGCCTGCGGCAGGGCGCGCCCGGCTTCGGCGGAGAACCACTCCGCGGGCACCGCCCAGCCGAGCAGCCACGCGATCCTCATTGTCCCGCTCCCTCCGGCCCAAGCGCGGTCACCACGCGCAGGGCCTCCGCCACGCCGAAATTCCGGGTGAGGGAAAAACGCAGCCGGCTTGTTCCGGTCGGGACGGTTGGCGGACGCACCGCCGCCGCCAGCACCCCGGACTCTCGTAGTTTGCCGGCCAATACGGTTGCGCGAGTCGGATCGCCGAGCACCACCGGAACTATCGGCGAATCCCCTTCCGCGGCGGACCAGCCGGTCGCACGCAGGCAGGCGCGAAAAGCCCGGGATGTGTCGCGCCAGCCCGCCTGCCCCGCGGCCAGCTCGCGCACCCGGCCGATCGCGGCCCGCGCCGCCGCGGCGACCGGCGGCGGAAGGCCGGTCGAGTAAATGAACTCGCCCGCGTGATTGACCAGGGCGTCCCGCCAGGGCCCGCCTTGGAACAAAGTGTAGGCTCCGCCCGCGCCGAGCGCCTTGCCGCAGGTGCCGACGAGCACGTCGACCTCGGAGGCCACGCCTTTTTCCTCGGCGAGGCCCGCGCCGGTCCGTCCATACCAGCCGAGCGCGTGCGCCTCGTCCAAAATCCAGCAAAAGCCGAAACGTCGCCTCAGCGCGGCCAGACGCCGCAGATCGGGGGAATCGCCGTCCATGCTGAAAACGCTCTCCGTGGCCACGAAGACCGCGCGCCCCGCGCCGGAACGCGCTTCGCGCACGAGCATCCGTTCCAAGGCGTTCAGATCCAGATGCGGATAACGTTGAAGACGCGCCCCGCTCTTCCGCGCGCCCGCCACCATGCTATGGTGGATCAAACGATCCGCGAGGACGAGATCGCCGGCCCGAGGCAGCGTGCCCAGCACGCCCGCGTTCGCCGCGAAGCCGCTCGTCCAGACCAATCCTTCCGCGAAGCCATGCCAGGCGCAGAGCGACGCCACGAGTTCGTGGTGCGCGTCGCGCCAGCCGCTGATCAGCGGCGACGCCGACGCCGAGGCGCCTTCCGCGCGGGCGGAGGCCGCCATCGCTTCCGCCAGCGCGGGATCGCGGGCAAGTTCAAGATAGTCGTTGCCGGCAAGATTTAGCTCACCCGCGCCGGGAGCCCAGCGCCGCACCCGCCGCCCGAGCCCCGCCTGCGCGCGGGTCGCGAGCTCGCGCGCCCAACGCTCGGCGCCGTTCGTGGGAGGCCGCGACTCCGGCGCGCTTTTCCGGCCGGCGATCACGAGTTCGCCCTCGGCGCTGAGGGAGCCCTCGCGCTGATCGAAGCGGGTTTCGCCCCACAAAATCGCGCCCGCCTCTTCCAACCCGCTTCGGTTGCTCGCGGCCACGGCGGGATCGACCGGGGCGCACGCGTTCAGCCAGAGGCCGGCGTTGAGGCCCCGCGCCAAGGCATACGAGAGCGTGAGCCGCGCCTGATTTATCGCGCCGAGCCGGTCGGGCACCACGAGCACCACCGCATCCGCGCCCAATTCGACGGCGAAGTCCGCCCAATCGCGGCCGTCCTCGGCAAGGGGCACGGCGAGCCCCCCGGCGCCTTCGAGTATCCGCCAGTCGCAGGATGGCGTGGATTCCACACCGTCGATCAACGCGTCCCAGTCGAGCAATCGCCCTTCCGCGCGAGCTGCGGCGAGCGGCGCAAGCGGCGCGGCGAAGCGCAAGGGCGTGCGCGCGTTTTCCGCGGAAAGTCCCGCGGACACCGCGGCGCTGAGCGCGTCGCCGTCTTTGTCGCCGACGGCGCGACCGGTTTCCACCGGTTTGACGATGCGCACGCTGGCGCCGCGCTCGCGCAGCAAACGAGCCAGCACGCCGACCACGCGGGTCTTGCCGATGCCGGTGTCGCTCCCGCTGACAAAAAGGGTTCTCATGAGTGGGTTTTGGAGGGACCGCGTCTCCGCGGTCCGCGAAAGACGAAGAGGCGCCGTCTCCCGGAAGCGGGCACGGTCGGCGGGGACGCCGCCCCTCCGATGATCAATGTTTGTCGCAATGCCCGCCGCCCGTGCAGGCGTGGGCGTAGGTGCCGTTCGTCGAATACTCGTGGTCGTGATCGTGGTCGTGCGCGTGATCGTGCGCGGCGGTGGGAACCGAGGGGCCGGCCGGCAGCGGCCGCATGCCGAGGCGGTCGAGCAGGAGCATGTCGTCGGAGCGCTCCGGGTTCGCCGTGGTGAGCAGTTTGTCGCCGAGAAAAATGCTGTTCGCGCCCGCCATGAAGCACAGGGCCTGGAGCTCGGCGCTCATCGTGAGACGGCCGGCGGAGAGCCGGACCATCGCGCGCGGCATCGCGATGCGGGCCACCGCGATGATGCGGACGAACTCGAAGGGATCGACGGGCGGCCGGTTCTCCAACGGCGTGCCGGGCACGGGCACCAGCGCGTTGATCGGCACGGAGTCGGGCTGGGGCGAGAGCGAGGCGAGCTCGAGAAGCAGCTTGAGCCGGTCGTCGACCGTTTCGCCCATGCCGAGGATGCCTCCGCTGCACACCTGCAGGCCGGCCCGCCGCACCGCGGCGAGCGTGTCGAGGCGATCATCGTAGCTGCGCGTGCCGATGATCTCGGGATAGTAGTCTCGCGACGTATCCAAATTGTGGTTATAAACCTTGCAGCCGGCATCCTTCAGCCGGGCGGCCTGATCCTCGCGCAACATGCCGAGCGTGCAGCAGACCTCCAAGCCGAGCCCCGACACCCCGCGCACGGTTTCGAGGACGGAGTCGAACTGCGCGCCGTCGCGCACCTCGCGCCACGCCGCGCCCATGCAGAAGCGCGAGGCGCCGCCGGCCTTGGCGGCGCGGGCGGACTGAAGAATCGCGACCGTCTCCATGAGCGGCACCGGCTCCAGGCCGGTGTCGTGATGCGCGGACTGCGGGCAATAGCCGCAGTTTTCGGGGCACTTGCCCGTCTTGATCGACTCCAAGGTGCAGAGTTGCACCCCCGCGGCGTCGTGGTGCCGGCGGTGCGCATCCTGCGCCCGAAACATCAGCTCGGGAAAAGGCAGTTCGTAAAGGGCTCGCAAGGCGGCGAGCCCGGCCTCCGAACTCGGAGACGGCGGGGTGAGGGTGGTCATGAAATGGAGATTTTTTCTTCGCCAAATGCGGGCAGGACGTCGTCGATCGCGCTGCGCGTGCGGCGGACGAGCTCCGCCAGTTCCTCCTCCGACAGGCAGAGCGGGGGAACGAGAAGCAGCGAGTCGCCCAAGGGTCGAAGAATCAGTCCGTGAGCCCGCGCACGCAGGCACACTTGGAGGCCGGCGCGCAGCTCCGGATCGTAAGACGAGCCGTCGGCTTTTTGGAGATCGATGGCGGCGGCGAAGCCGCGCTGTCGCAACTCCGCCACGTGCGGGTTCCCGGCGAGACTCGCGATCTCACGACCAAAGCACTCGGCGCGGCGCGCAAGCGTCCCGTCGGCGATGAGCACGCGCAATTTCCGCAGGCTTTCCAGGGCCACGGCGCAGGCAAGCGGGTTGCCTGTAAACGTGTGCCCGTGAAAGAACGCGCGGCCTGAGGAGTGGCTGCCCAAAAACGCGTCATGGATTTCGTCGCGCGTCAGGGTGGCGGCCAGCGGAAGATAGCCCGCGCTCAACCCTTTCGCGAGGCAGAGAAAGTCCGGCGTCACGCCTTCTTGTTTGCAGACGAGGATTGAACCCAGGCGTCCGAAACCGGTGAAGACCTCGTCGAGGATGAGATGCACCTCGTGTTCGGCGCAGATCGCGGCGACCGCGCGCAGGAAACCCGGAGGCTGCAGGCGCATGCCGGCCGCGCCTTGCACGGACGGTTCGAGAATCACGCAGGCGGTGTGGGCGGCGTCGCGCGCAAGCAGCTTGCGCAACGCGGCCAGACTCGCGGCCGCATCCGCCTCGCGGACGAGTCCGCCGAATTCCTTGCACTGAGGCGCCGGGAAATGTGCGGAGGCGAAGCACCAAGGCCAGAAACGACCATGAAAAAAGCCGCTGTCGCCCACCGACATCGTGCCAAAGGTATCGCCATGGTAGGCGCCCTGCATGCCGATCACACCGGTCTTTTCGTGGCGGCCGCCGAGTTGCCAGAACTGAAAAGATTGCTTCAACGCGACCTCGACCGCGCCGGAGCCATTGTCGCTGAAGAACACTTTGCCCAGACCGGAGGGAGCTTCCCGCACAAGCTCGGCGGCGAGCTCGGCGGCCGGGCCGTGCGTGTGCCCGAGCAAGGTGGTATGGGCGACCGCCTCGAGTTGAACGCGAAGCGCCTCGTCGAGGTCGGGGTCGCGATGCCCGTGGACGTTGGTCCAGATGGAGGCGTTTCCATCCAAGTATTCACGCCCGTCCACGTCGATCAACCACCCGCCCCGTCCGGCGGCGATGACCAAGGGCGGCAACGCCAGATACTCGCGCATCTGCGCGAAGGGATGCCAGACGTGTCTGCGGTCCTTCGCCGCGAGCTCTTCGCCGAGCGGGTTCCGATCCAGATCAAGGGCGCAGGACATAAGTTAAGTAGTTTGCTGCTTAGCTTAACCAAGCTTCCCCAAAAAAACCTCTCCGCGAGGAGAGGTTAAAAGCGGAGAAACCGTGGCGAACTCGCTTAGGCGTCGCCGTCGTCGCCGATGGCCTCGACAGGGCAGCCCTCGAGAGCTTCGCGACAGAGGGAAATTTCTTCCTCCGTGGTCGGCTGCTTGTGGACGAAGGAGTAGCCGCCCTCGTCGTGGCGCGTGAAGAAATCGGGAGCGGTCTCGCGGCAGAGGTCGCAGTCGATGCACTGTTGGTCGACGTAGAACTTGCCCGCGACGTTATGTTCCCACTTGTCGGATTTGTTGGCCATAATTCGTGCGGAGCAAAGGCCGGCGTTTTTCACTGTCAAGAGACGTCCACGGAACAGCGTATTTTCGCCAAGATGCGAGCGCCCGCCTCCAAGCGCTGTCTTCGCGAAATAGTCCGGATTGAGGGGCGAGCCCTTGAGTTCGCATCTCTCCTGTTTACGGTCATCGGACGATGCTGTCCGACCGGTCTTATATGCGCGGAGAAACAGGGAACCGTTCCCCGCGTTTCCTTGCGTGGCTTCTGGGCGGGCTTGCGGCTGTATTTGTCATTCAGCGGGTGGCGGAGGTTTTTTTCCGCTCCGATGCGCTGCTGCATTACGGCGCGCTCTCCTCGCATGGGCTGCGAAACGGGGAGGTATGGACGGTGCTTTCCTATGCGCTGCTTCATGGCGGGCTGACCCATCTGCTGCTCAACGGGCTCGGGCTTTTTTTCGCGGGCCGATATTTGCAGGAAACGCTCGGCGCCGGACGCCTCGCATGGTTGACGGTGGCCGGAACGCTCGGCGGAGCCGCAGCCTGGCTTGCGGTGAACTTCGACCGGCCCGGCACGGTGATCGGCGCGTCCGGCATAGTAATGGCTTATTTGACAACATTCGCCTGCCTCCAGCCGCGGAGGACGATGACGGTGTTTTTATTTTTTATCATCCCCATCTCGATTCAGCCAATTTGGTTCATCTCGATCCTCGGAGGCATCGAGGTCTTGGGTCTTCTCACGCAGGAGTTGCCCGCGTCCAACACCCTCTACGCCGTGCATGGCGTCGCGCATTCGGCGCACCTCGGGGGAATGGTCGCCGGCTGGCTTTTTTATCAACTCGTTCTGAAATCCCGTCGCTCCCGGACCGGCGCCCTGATCGAACCGCCCGCCTGGTTGCGGAAGCGCAAGATCCTCTCCGCGCCCGTCTACACGGTCAACGTCGGCAAGCCCTCCCCACCCGCCCCTCCCACCCCGCCGCCTGCGGCATCGAGCGCAGCCGGCGCCTACCGGGCGGGGCATTCCTCACGCGAAGCGCTCAATGCCGAGGTGGATCGCATTCTGGATAAAATCGGTCTTCACGGCTTCCCCTCTTTGACCGAGGCCGAAAAACGCGTCCTCGACGAAGCTCGCCATCATCTTAGCCACCGTTGAGCCTGACGCCCACCCGCCGCGCTCTGCGTGGTTACGCCTCCCCGCGCAACTTTTCTTCCCTCCCCTTTTCACACCGTTTCATGCGATTCCGCAGCCTCTTCCCCGCGATCCTGCTTGCTCCGCTAGTTCTGTTTGCCGAGCTCCCGCCCGCTCCTGCGGCGCCGGAAACGCCAGCCGCCTCCGCCCCATCGGCCGCATCGACGACCGCTCCCGCAACGAGCGCCCCCCGCAAGTTGGAACCCTCGGAGGCCCTCCGCCAGGAGCTGAAAGCGCTTATCCGCCTGCTGGAGGAGGTGCATTTCAACCGCGACAAGGTCACCCCCGCCTCCTACTCCGAGCTGATTCCCAACACGTTCAAGGCGCTCGATGGCCCGAAACTCTTCCTGCTCGCCTCCGACCTCGCTGAATTCCAGGAGCGTCACCGCCCTGAAACGCTTTACTGGAACCTCTCCACGATCGGTCGTCTCGACGCCGCCTTTTCGATCTACGGCCGCTACGAACAACGCGTGCGTGAACGCATCGGCTGGATCCAAAAACGACTCACGGGCGAATTCGACTTCAGCGGTGATGACTCTTATGAGTTTGATCGACGCGAGCTTCCGTGGCCCGCCGACTCGGCCGCGGCGGACGCCCTCTGGGAAAAGCGCATCAAGTTCGAGCTCCTCCAGGAACTGCTCAACGCGAAGTCGAACACCGTCGTCGTAAAGGACCTGGAGTGGAAAAACGAAGGTGGCTCGCCCATCCCGCCGGCGCCGTCCCCCGACGCCGCGGCTTCCTCGGCGACTCCGACGGATGCCAGTCACTCCCCCGAGCAGGCGCTCGCCGACGCCAAGACAACCGTTCGCAAACGTTACGAGCGGCTCCTGCGCAATCTCGACGATTTCGACGCCAGCGACGTCACCGAGGTTTTCCTTACCGCCATCGCCGGTCTCTACGACCCGCACTCGACCTATTTCTCGCCCGACACTTACGAGGATTTCGGCATTAACATGCGCCTTCAGCTCTTCGGCATCGGCGCTCTGCTCGGCCTTGAGGACGACGTGTGCGTGCTGAAGGAAATCATTCCCGGCGGCCCGGCCGATCTCTCGCGCCAGCTCAAGCCAAACGACAAAATCCTCGCCGTCGCCCAAGGTAACGGGGAGTTCGTGGAAATCGTTGGCATGAAGCTTCGCCGCATCGTGCAGATGATCCGCGGCGAAAAGGGCACGAAAGTCCGTCTGCTCGTCCAACCCGCCGACGCGGCCGACACGGCCGTGCGCAGGGAGATTCTCCTCGTGCGCGACCTCATCAATCTCGATTCCGCGCGCGCCCATGGAGCCGTCTTTCATGTGCCGGATTCCAACGGCCAGACTCATCCCTACGGTGTCATTACCTTGCCGACGTTCTACGGCCGCGAAAGGGAAAACGCCAAGGACCAGAACTCCGCCACCGCCGACATCGCCGAGCTCATCAAGCGGCTGAAGGCCGAAAACATCGAAGGCATGGTTCTCGATCTGCGCCGCAACGGCGGCGGCCTGCTCTCGGAGGCCGTGTCCCTCACCGGCCTTTTCATCCCCGCCGGCCCGGTGGTGCAGATCAAAAACTACGCCGGCGAAGTGAAGATCGACGAGGACAGCAATCCCGCCGTCGCCTACTCGGGCCCGCTGGTGGTGCTGACGGATCGCTTCAGCGCCTCCGCCTCCGAGATCGTCGCCGGCGCCCTGCAAAACTACGGCCGCGCCGTCGTCGTCGGCGACAGCTCCACGCACGGCAAGGGCACCGTCCAGACCGTCATCGAGATGGACCGCGTCATCCCGGCCCGCAACCGCCTCGGCGCCACCACCGGCGCCACGAAGGTAACGGTGCAAAAATTCTACCTGCCCAACGGCGATTCGACCCAGCTCAAGGGCATCGTGCCGGACATTGTCATCCCCTCGATCGACGAATTCTTGCCCATCGGCGAGCAAGACCTCCCGCATGCCCTCCCTTGGGATGAAATTTCGCCCAGCTTCTTCGAGGCCACGCCCATCACGCCAAAAGACTTCGTGACGCTTCGCGAACAATCCGTCGCCCGAATGGAAAAACTGCCCGAGTTCGCGCTCCTCAAAAAGTCCATAGACCGCTTCAAGGTGCGCCAGGCCGAAAAAACCATCTCCCTCAACCTCGAAACCCGCCGCGCCGGCAAAACCGAGGACAAGGCTTTCGCCAAAGACTCCAAGGCCGCGCGCAAGACACTCGAAGCGAGCGAAGCCTACGCGTTCAAAGAAATCTTCGTCGCTCCCCCGCCTCCCCCGCGCATCAAGGCGGAGAAGAAACCCGGCGAAGACTATTCGGACGATCCCGACGCGGGCTTGGACGGTGAGGAAGACGACGAAGAAGCCGACGCGCGTTACCGGAAGATGGACGTCTACCTTCGCGAAAGCCTCCGCATTCTTCAGGACGTGCGTTCGCTGCAACCTGCCGTCGCCGTCGCGTCCGCAAAGTAAAGGGAGGTCCTAAAATCTCCGGCGCATCGCTAACGCTCTACGAGTGAAACGAGACACAGCCGAGGCCTCGCCGCAGATCACGCGGATGGCCGCGGCTGCCGGAGTTTTCCCTGCGAATATCTGCCATCTGCGGTCCAAAACTCCGAAGCACTTGTGCGCTACTTCCCGCCGACCGCCGGCTTGTCCTTGCCGGACGAAGATGCCGTGGACGCCGCGGGCGGCGCGGTGAGCCGCTGATACTCCGCATCCCAACGCCCCGCGCGGGTGAAGTCTTTCGCGGAACGCGCCAACTCGGCGCCGCTCTTCAGTATTTCCACACGAATATCCCGCGGCAGATCCCGCTCGTCCAATAGGCGACCCACGAGTTTCACTGCCTCGCCCGGCGCGTCGGCGGCCTGCAGGGCGCGCGCGGCGCTCAAGATCAAGACCCGGTCGGCCGCGCTCCAAGTCCGCATCGTCGAGGCCACCCCCAAGGTGCGGCGGGCGGCCGCCGCGTCACCGGCTTTCAACTGCATTCCGGAAAGGGTCAGCATCAGCGCCAGGTTCGGATGCTTCACCATGCCATCATAGCCGGTCGAAAGCGCTTCATCGAGTTTCCCCGCCGAGGCCAGAAGCGTCATCCGCCGGATGCGCGCATGGACTTCGGCGCCGGGCGTGAGCGCGTTGCGTCGCGTCCATTGATCCTCGGCCGAAACCGCGAGGGGGCGGTAAAGCGGATCGCCGAGGACGATTCCTTTCCAACTCAGAGCATTGATCGAGCGCAGCGCGGCCACGCCGAGGGGCGAGCCTTGCGCGATCGCGCGCAGAAACAAATGGGGTTGATGGGTGAACTGAAGGTAAGGCTCGCCGACGTTGCCAAAGGTGGCGGTTACGCCGCGCGCAACCAGCGGCCCCGACCAACCGCGAGTCGGCGAACGCAACGTTTGCGCCGAGAAACTGTGGATATGGAGCGCGATCGCGCCCGGAGGGAAACGAAAGCCCGGCGCGGCGAACGGTCCGTTCAAATCGGCCGCATACCAGCCGAAATACAGAACGGGGGCATCGAATCTCGAGGTGGCCGAAAGGGTCGTTTCCTTCCTGTCGACGTCGGTTTCGAAACCAAGCGCGGCGAGCTCGCCAACGCATGCCTCCAGCCACTCGTCCCCTTGGGCATGCTTGCCGCCGATGTCGACGTAGGCGCGCCCTGCAAGCCCATCGCGCTCCGCCTTCAGCGCAAGATCGACGAGGCCTTTCGCGTCCTCAAGCGAAGGGCCGTCGAGCCGACCGATCGGGATAACCTCCCGCAAGGCTCGCTCCAAGGCGGCCTCGGAATTCGCCGCCGAAACCGGATTCGGAACAAAGGCGGCGATCACGGGACAATTGACCGCGAGCAGAGCCAGTTCGGAGTCCACCGAGCCCTCGACGGACCGGAGTGATGCATTCACCGCGAGCGGACTGCTTTTCTCATCGAAAAGCGTGTCGTCATGGGCAACGCGCAGCGGCACCCCGCGACAGACGACTAGCGCGTCGAGCCGATGCCCGGAAGCCACGATTTTGGTGCGACCCAACTCGTCCTTGAGGCTCATCGCCATCGCATCGATGTCGCCTCGCGCAATCGCCTCGCGCAAAAGCGGGTTCCAGATCGAGGTCACAAACTCTGGCCAGGTAATCTGTTCAGTGAGCGGCATCGCCAGCGCCACGATCGACGACTCCGGAAGTCCACGACGCTCCGCGTAGTGGCGGGCGACCGCAAGGGACTCGCCGTTGTCGCGATTCGCGAGAATCAAAACGCGGGGGGCCGCGTCGGCCGCGACCAAGCCCAGGCACAGAAAAGCGAAAGCGAACCGGAAGCGCACGCGACAGGACCATGCGAAGGCACGCCAAGATTTCGAGCCGCCATTGCCGATTTACGATGTGCGCTGAAATTTCGGCCATTGCGCCCCCATGCCCGATCCGGCCTCATCCCGGTTTTTCCAGAATGGCCGCATCCGAACCCGGTCCCGAGCTCTCTTCCGCCCGCTTGCGCGACGCCGCTCGGGATCTGGTGCTCGCGGCCGTGGTCGGCGCCGCGGCCGGCAGCGCGGCGGCCGGTTTTCTTGCAGCCTTGGACGCCGTCACCGCGATACGCTTCGCCCATCCGTGGCTGATCGCCCTGCTCCCCGTCGCGGGTGTGCTTGCCGCGCTGGTGTATCGCCGCGCCGGTGGCCGCGCGGAGCGCGGCGCCAACTTGATCATCGATGAAATCCATGCGCCCGGCGGCGGAGTTCCCCTGCGGATGGCCCCGCTGGTGCTCGGAGCGACCCTCCTCACCCATCTCTGCGGCGGCTCCGCCGGACGCGAAGGCACCGCGGTGCAGATGGGTGGCGCGCTGGCGGGCGGCTTGAAAAAGCTGCCGGGGATGGTCCGCGTTCCGCAAGGCATGTTGCTCTGCGCTGGCGTGGCCGGGGGTTTCGGAGCGGTGTTTGGCACGCCGCTCGCCGGCGCCGTCTTCGCGGTGGAGGTGCTGACCCGCGGCCGGCTCAGCCATGCCTGGCTCGCCGCCTGTTTGCTCGCCTCGCTGGTCGGAGACCAAGTGTGTCACATGTGGGGAAGCCGCCATGAGGACTATGCTGTGATCGCCAACCTTTCCGCGTTGTCCCCGGAGCTCTCAATCCGGCAGTTGGCGCTGGCGGCGGGCTTCGGCCTGCTTTGCGGATTCGTCGCGCGCGGCTTCACCGTTTTGGCGCACGGAGTCGGCAAGCTTCCGCTCCCGGCAAACAAGGCTTGGTGGCTGCGCCCGGTTCTGGGCGGAGTGGCGCTTTGGCTATTCGCGTTCGCCTTGCAAACGGACTCCTATCTCGGCCTTGGCGCATCAAGCCCCGATCCGGGCGACCCGACCTTGCTCACGGTGTGGGCAAGCGGCGGCGCGACCAACTGGAGTTGGCTGTGGAAGCTCATCTTCACGGCCGTAACCGTGGGCGCAGGCTTCAAAGGCGGCGAAGTGACGCCGCTCTTCTTCATCGGCGCGGCCTTTGGTCATGTCGTCGGCCCGCTTCTTGGCTTACCCCTCTCGCTCGGCGTCGCCCTGGGCTTCGTCGCGGTGTTCGCGGGCGCCAGCAAGACTCCCTTGGCCTGCACGCTTCTTGCGGTGGAAACTTTCGGCGGAAGCCATCTCGAGCTGTTCGCGGTCGCGTGTCTCGCCAGCTATCTGGCCAGCGGGGCTGACGGAATCTACGCCGCCCAGCGTCGCGAAGAGTAGGCGCGACGGCGGAGTGTATCTTCCGGCCGCGAGACTTTCACGAGTGACGCTATCCTGGATAGCTCCGGCATGGGATACATAACCGGCGGCCGAGTGGGCTGGCCGACCGATAGGCGTGTTGTGCGAGCGCGGTGTAAGCTCGATGAAACCCAAATCGATCATGAGCCGACTGACTACCTTTCCCTATGATAACGACCGCGTGCGGTCGCACACCCGCCGCGAGGTGCAACAGCGCATCGACGAGCGGACGGACCAAAACATTCTGTTCTTTCGAGAACAGTCCACCGACACAATTCGCGAGCGGCTGCGTGCGCTTGATCGCGAGTGGGACGTCGAACGTGTTCTCGAAGCCAATGCATCCGCCCTTGCCCTGACAGGCGTGGCGCTAGGAGCGGTGGTCAGCCGTAGATGGCTATGGGTCCCGGCCACCGTGCTAGGCTTTCTCCTGCTCCACGCGACGCAGGGTTGGTGCCCTCCTCTTCCCGTCCTGCGCGCCAAGGGAGTTCGCACGCGGGGGGAAATCGAGCGAGAGCGCATCGCGCTGTTGCAACGGCTACAGGCTCGTCGGGATTGAACCCAAGATCCGCGCCTAACGCGAAATCCGAGTTGGACCGCCCTGCTTGGCTATGGCTCTCCGGTCTACTCCCCCTCCGGTCGGTAGAAAACAAAAACCCCGGCTGAAGCCGGGGTTTTGTGAGAGTAGCTGGATATCGGGTGCAATTACTCGAACTGCTTCAGCTCGTCCTGCGTCCAAGGTTTGGCGCGGCTGGCCTCGGCTTTGAGTATTTCGTCGACCTTTTCCTTGGTGACAAACTCGGCGTTGTTGCCCCACTCGTGGCGAATGTAACTCAAAACCTGGGCTATCTTTTCACTGTTCCAGTTGTAGCCACCGCCGGTGACCTTGCCAAAGGCGGGCATCGCACCGTTGAAGGCCGAGCCCTTGACCTGAATCGGCCCGCCCAAGCCATGGAGAACAACGCGGATGAGGCGATCTTCCTTGCCCGTGACCCACTCGGAACCGGCGAGCGGAGGGAATGCGCCAGGAACGCCTTGGCCGTTGGCTTGGTGACAGGCGACGCAGGTCTGGTAGGCCTGCTTGCCCTTGGCTAGTATCTGCTCGGGCGTGAGCTCGACCGGCTTGGAGGCATTGGCCTTAGCAGCCTCGGCGTCGTAACGGTGATCGTAGACGAGCGGATCAAAATCGCCGCGGTAGTGCACCACGTAGATCGCGCAGACGAGGATCATCGCGGAGATGATGCCTAGAAGAAAAAGAGGCATCGGCGAGAAGCCTTCGGAGGGCTCGGCCTTCTCTCGAAGGAGAATGGCGTGAACCTTCTGCAGGCTCTCGTCGGTGGCGCCGCCCTGTTCGGCTCGCTCGTGCGCGGACGATGGGACGTGCGGCGCGGGTTGGGCGCCGGGATCTTTGGAATGCTTGCTGCTCATTTGGCGGCCTCCTCCTTTTTCTCGGCGTGCTCAGGCTCAGGCTCGGACTTGGGCACGTAAACGCGCTTGGCCTCTTCCGGATAAAGCGCGGGATCCTTCAACGAGAGAAGATAGGCGATGAGGTCTTCGCCGCGTTGGGTGAGGACGATCTCATGGCCGACGGGCGGCTGATCCTTTTCAGGCAAGAGATGCTGCACGGAGCTGCCGGAGCGCTCGCCGATCACCTCACGCGTTTCAAAAAGGAAACGGAACGGCGGCATGATGGAGCCGTAAACGGTGCCGTCCTCGGCGTTGAATTTCGAGATTTCGGCGGGGTTGTAGAAATGCTGGATGTGCCAGTTACGGCCACCCTCGCCCGCAAAACGGGCGCCGACATTGCGGAGATCGGGGCCGGTGCGCATGGTGCCGAGGTAGACGCGCTTCTCGTGGATATAGTCGCGGGCGACGCTGCCGCGCTCGCCCCAGCCGCGCTCGATATCGGTTCCGTAACCTGGATTACGAACCTGTTGGGTATGGCAGTAAACGCAACCAAGGTCGCGGTAAACCTCGGCGCCACGCCTGGCGTCGCCGGGGATCGGCTGCGGGAAGGCCTTGCCCTCGTTCTCGTCGTAAACCGGTTGGAGGCCGGCGTAGCCCAAGTGGTTCGTGAGGACGATGCCCGTCCAACTGAAGGCGACGGCGAAAAAGATGCCGAGGAAGATGAGGGGAGCGCGGTTCATCGAGCGACCTCCATGTCAGGAGCGTTGCGGAAGAGCGTGGGCTGGGAGGCGCCTGCCGAGCGGCGCTGGCAGAGCATCCAGGTGAAGTTGATGGCAAAGGCGACGTGACCGATCGTGATCAAGACACCGGAATAGCTGCGCCACTCGAGATACTTGAGCGTGTTCGCCATGACCTGCAGGAAGGGCATCGGGGCGGCGGCGCCATCGGCACCGGTGTGCAGGAGGTTCATGTCAAAACCTTGCGCGAGCCCGCCGATAGAGAGAGCGATGACCATCGCCAGACTGCCGAGCGCGGTGGACCAGAAATGCAGGCTGATAAGCTTGGCGGAGGGCCACTCTTTCAGGGTGATGCGCGGCACGATGTAGTAAACGGCGCCGAACATGACCATCGTGAAAAAGGCGTAGAGGCCGTGGTGGGCATGCGCGATGGTGTGTTGAGTGAAGTGCGCGATCTCGGCGAACGAGCGCATCGAGGCGAGCGAGCCGACAAGCGAGGTGAGCGTGTAGTTGACCGCGCCGAAGACAATGAAGCGCAGGGTCGGGCTGTATTTAAGCGCCTGAAAGCTGCCCATCATCGTGAGATGATGGTTGATCGCGGTGACGATCACGGGGACCACCATCATGAACGAGGCGGCGATGCCGGCGGTCTGCACCCACACGGGAACAGGGCCGCCGATCAGGTGATGCACGCCCGCCCAGTTGTAGAAGATGGCGAGGGACCAGAAGCCGAGGACCGAGAGGTAATAGCTGTGAATCGGCTTACCGAGGACCTTCGGAAGGAAGTAATAGATCGCCGCGAGACCGATCGGGGTGAACCAGAGACCGAGGACGTTATGTGCGAACCACCAGTTGACGAGCGACTGGACCGTGCCGCGGGTGGCGGTGGCGTCGACGACAAGCATGATCTGGGCGACCGAGTAGATCCAAGGGAACCAGAAGAGCGCGGCCAACAGATACCACTGCGAGACGTAGATGTGCTTGGCGCGTCCGAAGCGGAAGGTGATCAGCGCCCAGGCGCCGACGAGGGCGTAGGCGAAGAACAGGATCGGCGTCGCATAGAGCGGGATCTCAAGCCACTCGATCGAGGTGCTGTCGCCGGCGAGAATGCCCACGATGCCGACGGTGACGCCGACATTCCAAAAAATCGCGGCCAAGGTGAGCAGGCCGGCATGACGGATCTCCGCGCGGGCAAGACGGGCCATGAGCCAGAGGGCGACGGCGAAGGAGACGTTGACCGACCAGCCGTAGATGACGGCGTTGAGGTGGGCGACACGCACGCGACCGAAGGTCAGCCACTCCACATTCCCGAGGAACTCGGGCGTGTGCATCTTGAAGGACGCGATCAGCGCGAAGACCGTGCCGAGGATGAGCCAGAGCACGGACGAGCCGAGGAAGTAGAGTGCCGGCGCCCGGGTGGAGGCGTCGATCGCGCTCAGTTCGGCGCGCTGCGCCAATTCAGGCGAGGCCGAGGGGCTGAGGGAGGCGGTGAGAGTGGCGGACATTTTTGGAAAGACGGAATAAGAGAACCGCAAAATGGCGCTAACGGACGCCAAAGAAGGGAGACGGAAGAAGCGTGGGCTTTGGCGGTCGTTAGGAAAACTTAGCGGCGTTGGTTCTTCGGCTGCTTCGGTTGGTTCAGCGTCTGGTCGGTGGGTTTTCCGAGCGGCTCCTCGTCGTCGAAGATGACCTTCGCCCCTTCCTCAAGATTCTGGAGCTGGCCCTTCTTACTCGCCCAGTAGAGCCCATAGACCGCGCTCGCGACAACGAGCATGGCCATGGGCAGGGCGACAAAATAAAGGAACCATTCAGGCATCAGAAGGTGGAAGCGTGGCGCAGCGATCCGGGAGCCGGAGCCAAGAGAGCTTACTTCTTCGCGTGCTCCTGGATCGTCAGCTCGATGGCGCGGTCGAGAGGAAGGCGCACGACGCCCTTGTCCTTGTCGACCCAACCGTAGCTGGTTGCGGCGGCCTGCTCTTTACCGTGCAACTCGGCCAAGATGGCCTTGCGCTGCTCGGGCGTCTTCACGCCGTCGCCGACGGGAGCGGCCTTGTTGGGCAGGTAAGCCACGAGGAGAATGAGGCCGAAGATGGCGAAGCCGCCGATCACCGCGACGAGAGTCGCGCCGAAAGAAGAGCAGCACTTGGAGTCAGAAGAGGAAGATGCGTCACTCATGATGGGTGAGGGATTCGACGATGCGGGGATCGCGGATCGGGATGAGCTTGGTCTTGGCAAAGCTGTTCAGATAGGCCCAAACGCAGACGCCACCGACGCCGACCACGGAGGTGGCGATCCAGAGCAGGTTGGTGCTCAGGAAGGAGTAGGCGTCGCCGTTGGAGTGCTTCATTGAGGGCATCACGTTGTAGATGACGTCGATCAGGAAGACGAAGGCGATGAAGAGCGCGATGCGGGGCATCCAGGTCTTCGAGAGCTTCACCGGGAAGCTGATGAGCGCGAAGAAGGGCGCGAAGAAGTTGCCGAAGAGGAGGAACATGCCGACGTAGCCCCAGGTATTGAACGCGCCGTCGGTATTGATCTCACGGACACTATACCAGAAGGTCTCCTCCGGGATGTTGGCCATGTAGATCAGGAAGTATTGGGAGAAGGTGATGTAGGCCCAGAAGACGGTGAATGCGAACATCAGCATACCGTGCGAGTGCAGGTGGTTGTTGTTCAGGATGCCTTTCAGGTCTCCGCGGCACCAGAGCCAGATCATGAGGATCATGCCGAGTGAAAGCGCGCCTCGCACGGAGCCGGCGAAGAACCACACGCCATACATGGTCGAATACCAGTGGTAATCGAGCGCCTTGACCCAGAGGATGATGCAAAGGGTCATGGACAGCGCGGTGAAGGGAAGTCCGACCGCGGTCCAGAAGCGGCTGGCATAGGTGTGGGAGAGGCTGCCGTCGAGGTCCTGCGCAGAGGAGTGGCTGCGGAATCGGTTGGCGAGAAGACTCCAGCCCGCGAATCCGACCAGCGTCGCGATCACGAGCGAGGTCGTGTTGAGCAAACCGGACTTCTTGAACCAGAGAACGTCCTGCCCGACGGTGCCGTGGCCGCCGACCTTCGCCAGGTCATAGGCGGGATCGGTCCACTTCCACAGCGTGCCAGGCGCGAACAAAGCCGAAGCAAGAAGCGGCAAAAACAGGAGGGCAAGCCAAGGCATGCACGCGAGCCAGTTCTCGAACTGACGGCGCAGGATGGTGGACCAGCTCGAATCGAGGACGTGGTGGATCATCACCAGGAACAGCGCGCCGATGGCGATGCCGAACCAGAAGACGAAGCCCGTCAGATAGGAGAAGGCCAGCGCCTTGCCGCCGGAGACAAAGTATCCGGCAAGCGTGGCGAGGAGACCGACGACACCAATGGTCAAAGCCTTGGTGGCGGCGGAGGAAGGATCGCCGGCGGAAACGACGGCGGGAGAGGCGGTGGCGGCGTGGGTGCTCATTTCAGGCCAAGCTCGGATTTGTGGGCGGGGACGACGTCGGCGGCGGTGCCGGTATGGGCGCGCTGGAGGGCGCGAACATAGGCGACGACGGCCCAGCGGTCGGCGGGCTCGAGTTTGTCGGCGTAGGACAACATGGTGTTCTTGCCGTGCGTAATGGTGTTGTAGATCTCTCCTTCGGGCATCTGGCGGAGGCGGTCATCGTGGTAGGTGGGCGTGGCGCCCATGCCATACTGCTTGGTGATGCCGTTGCCGTCGCCGAGGGCGCCATGGCAAGGCGCGCAGTAGATGCCGTATTGCTGCTGGCCGCGCTCGAGGAGCTTGGCGTTCACCTCAAGCGATCGAGGAAAACCGCGGGCGAAGGAGCCATCGGAACCTTTGCCGCGATAGAGGTGGTCGTCGGCGGCGAGAAAGGTGGCGTCCTGCTTCGCGTAGCTACGGCCATAGGCGACCACGCCGGCGGGCGTGGGACGGTCGGCGCGGCCGTCGCCAAAGAACTTGGACGGAGCCTGCGGCTTGAACTTGGGTTGGCGATCCATGTCGGGGAACACCTCAAGCGGTGGCTTGATGGACTCGGAGCCGCGGAAGCCCAAAACGGAAACGGCCGCGACGACGACGAAGAGGAGGGCGAGATAGGCGTAACGCATGGTCTTAGGCCTCCAGTTCGGAAATTTCCTTGGCGCCGGCCTGCGTCAGAAGGGCGCGGGCGCGGGCGAGGTCGAAGCGCGGGTCGCGCGCCTCGATGACGACGTAGAAGGTGTCATCCAGACCGCGGACGATCTCCTTGGACTTGAGCACCGGGTGATAGTGCTGGGGCAGGAAGTTCAAGATGAACATGCCGGCGATGGTCGCGAAGGCGGTGAACAAGATCGTGAGCTCGTAGGCCACGGGAAAGGCGAAGAGCGGGCTGAAGTAGGGCTTGCCGCCGACAACCAGCGGGTAGTCGAAGCCGTTCATGAACCAGATCATCAGCATACCGGTGGTGAAACCGGTGATGCCGCCGAGAAGGGAGAACTTCGGCACGTGCGAACGGCGCACGCCCATCGCGCCGTCCAAACCGTGGACGGGGAAGGGAGTGATGCAGTCCCAGTTTTTGTAGCCTGCGTCGCGCACTTGCTGAGCCGCGTGGAAGATATCCGGCGCGGTGTCGAAGCGGGCGATCAGGCCGTAGAGAGAGGCAGCCATGGTCGTGGTTGTTTTTTAGTCGAAGGTCGGAAGGTCTAAGGTCGAAGGTCGAGTCCGACGCGTTTGGGGCGCGCCTGTGGGTCGTGTGATCGCGAGCGAAGCGAGCGGTGACGACTTGAGACTTTTGAACTTCGACGTGCGACGGTTGGGTGGAATGGCTTAGTGCTTGTCGTGGCCGCCGTGGGCGTCGGCCTGCGGCATGACCGCCTTGATCTCGGCCATCGGCATGATGGGGAGGAAGCGGATGAAGAGGAGGAAGAGGACGCCAAAGACGCCGAAGGTGCCGAAGAAGGTGAAGATCTCGACGGCCGAGGGGCTGTAGTAGCCCCAGGAGCTCGGCAGGAAGTCGCGGGCGAGCGAGGTGACGATGATCACGAAACGCTCGAACCACATGCCGACGTTGACGAAGATCGAGAGCACCCAGACGAAGGCGATGTTCTGGCGGACTTTCTTGAACCAGAAGAACTGCGGCGTGATAACGTTGCAGCCGATCATGATCCAGTAGGCCCACGCGTAGTGGCCGAAGGCGCGGTTGATGAAAGCGAAGCCCTCGTAGGGGTTGGAGCCATACCACGCGATGAAGAACTCCATGCCGTAGGCGTAGCCGACGATGGTGCCGGTCGCCAAAACGATCTTACACATGCAGTCGATGTGATACTGCGTGATGAGGTCCTCCAAACGGAAGATCGCGCGCAGCGGGAGCATGAGCGTGAGCACCATGCCGAACCCGGAGAAGATCGCGCCTGCCACGAAGTAGGGAGGGAAAATGGTCGTGTGCCAGCCCGGGAGGAGCGACACGGCGAAGTCGAACGACACGATCGTGTGCACGGACAACACGAGCGGGGTCGAGACGCCGGCCAGGACGAGGTAGGCCATCTCGTAGTTGCTCCAGTGGCGGTTGCTGCCGCGCCAGCCCATGGCGAAGAAGCCGTAGAGGGCGGACTTGATCTTGTTGCCCTTGGCCCAGAAACGGTCGCGCAGGATGGCGAGGTCGGGGATGAGGCCGATATACCAGAAGAGCACGGAAACCGTTCCGTAGGTCGAGACGGCGAACACGTCCCATTCGAGCGGCGAGCGGAACTGCGGCCAGATCGCGTTCGAGTTCGGGAAGGGGAAGAGGTAGCCGGGGAGAACGGCAAACCAGACGCGACCGACGTGGAAGACCGGGAAGATACCGGCGCAAACCACCGCGAAGATCGTCATGGCCTCGGCGGCGCGATTGATCGACGTGCGCCACTTTTGGCGCAGCAGACAGAGAATCGCGGAAATCAGCGTGCCGGCGTGTCCGATGCCGATCCAGAACACGAAGTTGACGATGTCCCAAGCCCAGTTGACCGGGTTGGCGTGGCCCCAGACACCGACGCCCGTGGAGACGAGGTAGATGATGCCGGCGACCGTGAACAGGGCGAGAAAGCCCGAGACGGCGAAGGCGATCCACCACCACTTGGGAGTGGGCGACTCGATGATGCCGCAGATCTTCTCGGTGACCCAGTTGAGGCTGCGATGGTTCTCAACGAGGGTCGCGCGCGGAAGCGGCGTCGGATTGACCTCGGCGAGAATCGCCGGGGCGGGATGGTCGGAATGCGCGTGAGCCATTAGCTGTTACCTCCGAAGGAGAGTTTGCCGAAGGAGGCGTGGGGCTTGTGTTCGTCTTTGGGAGCGTGGGAGTCGTGCGAATCGTGGCCGGAGTGCCCGGGCGAGGCTTGGTCGTGGCCGTGGTCCATGCCGGCGGGATGCGCCTTGCTGTTGTATTCCTGACGGCTGAGCGGGAGCGCTGCGTAGTCCGGCATCTTGGGATTCGGATTGCGGAGCTTGCCGAGGTAGGTGGTGCGCGGGCGGATGTTGAGGTAGCCGAGCAACTGATAGTCCTGCTCGAGCGCCTTCATCTGCGAGACGCGGCTGGTCGGGTCCTTGACGTTGCCAAAGACGATCGACTCGGCCGGGCAGGCTTGGGCGCAGGCGACGTTGAAGGCGCCGTCCGGAATGGTGACGTCGGCGGAGGCGCCGGCTTTCACCTTCTGCGCGATCTTGGCCTGCTGGATACGTTGCACGCAATAGGTGCACTTCTCCATCACGCCGCGCATGCGCACGGTGACGTCCGGGTTCTTCACCATCTTCACCAGCTCGGGCATGCCCTTCTTGCCGAGCGGCCCCATGTAGAGGCTGTCGAGCTGGCGCTGGTTGTAATCGAAGAAGTTAAAGCGGCGGACCTTATACGGACAGTTGTTCGCGCAATAACGGGTGCCGATGCAACGGTTGTAGGCCATCGTGTTGAGGCCTTCTTGATCATGCACGGTGGCGTTGACGGGGCACACGGTCTCGCACGGTGCGAGTTCGCAGTGCTGGCAGGCCATGGGCTGAAGCGAAACTTGCGGGTCCTCGGGGAGGACGGCGTTGTTGTCGCCGCCGAACGCACCGACCTCGAGTTTGCCGTCGGAGTAGTAGCGATCGAGACGGATCCAATGCATCTCGCGGCCGCGGAGAACCTGGTCCTTGCCGACGATCGGGATGTTGTTCTCGGCCTGACAGGCGATGATGCACGCGTTGCAGCCGATGCAGGTGTTGAGGTCGATCGACATGCCCCACTGGTGAACGCCATCGAGGCGGGCGTCCTTGCCGGAGTAGTCGGGCGTTTCCATCAAGCCGCCGCCGCGCGGGGTGGACCCGGCGCGCTCGGCGGTGATCTTGGCGCGTTCCTCGCGGGAGAGCTTGGCGAACTCCTCGGGCGTCAAATCGCCATAAGTTGCGGGAGCGTGAGCTTCCATGCCCATCGCGGTGACAAAGCCGGGGTTCTTCTGGAACTCGTCGAGGTTGGCCTCGCGAACGATGTCGCGGCCTTCCATGGACCAGTGCTCCTGCGTGTTGGCAAGGAAGGCGAACTGTCCGGGGACGATGCTGAGCTTGGCGCCGGTGGCGTAGCCGAGCCCGTCGGAAGAACGGATGGCGTAGGCGTTGGCGCCGACACCGGTTCCAACGCGACCGGTGGCTCCGCGACCGTAACCGACCGCGATGGCGACGGTGTAGTTCGAGAGACCGGGCTGGATGTGAATCGGGGCGCGGAGCGTGCGACCGTTCAGGCTAAGCTCGCCGATGAAGGCGTGCTCCTTGCCCTGCTGGAAGGTGCCGAACTCCTTGCGCGCGACCTGAATCAGCGAGCCGCCCGGCTCGATGCCGAGCTCCTTGCCGAGACGCGGTGAAACGAGGATGGCGTTATCCCACGAGATCTTGGTGATCGGCTCGGGGCACTCTTGCAGCCAGCCGTTGTTCGCGAAGCGACCGTCCTCGACCTTCGAGTCGACGGTGAAACGCACTTCGAGCGCGTCCTTGTTGACGGCGGCGGGAGCGACAGCATTGCCGAGCAAGGATGACAAACCCGAGGCGTTGATCGAGACGTTGACGACCGGATAAGCCGAACCGGCGAGCTGACCGTCGTGGAGGAACTGGCGGAAGCCCTTCTCGCCATCGACGCCACCGAAAGCGTTAAGCCCGGCGATGGTCTGATAGACGAGGCTGTAGCCGTCCGCCTTGGCTTCGCCGAGGATGCGGGCGAGGATCTCGATCTCGGTGACGCCGCCGAAGAGCGGGAGAATCATCGGCTGAACGGGCACGATGGTGCCGTCGGCCGTGCGGGCATCGCCCCAAGACTCAAGATAATGCGCGGCGGGAACATGCACGCCCGAGGACGCGGCGGCGGAGGTCTCGTCGACGTAGTAGCCGAGACGGACCACCTGGCCGGCCTTCTTCAACGCGGCGGCGAACTCAAGGTCGGCGGGGGCGTTGTAGGCGGGGTTGCCGCCGAGGATGACGAGGTTCTTGACCGAGCCGGCGTCGAGGGCCTTGACGACATCGACGATGCCGGCGGAGGCCGGAGCGGGAACGGCGACGAAATCGACGGTGCTACCGACGGCGCCAAGGGCGACGTTAAGAGCGTAGACGATGGCGTGGACTTCGGCGGGAAGGTGCGAGCCGGCGACGATCAGACTCTTGCTTTCGTGGGATTTGAGATCTTCGGCGCAGGCGGCGAGCCACTGATCCTTGTCCTTGAAATCAAGCCCGGCGGCGGCGCTGGCGAACTGGGAAGAGCCGGTCACCGCGCCATGCAGCGCGGCGGCGAAGGCGAGCAGGTGGCTGCTGGCGAGGCGAAGACGGTGATCCGCCATCGAGCCGGTAAGGGTGAAGGTGCTCTCGATCGAGTAGAGACGGTTGAGATCGGCGTCCTTGGTCAGAGCCTTGCGGCCCTTGGCGAAGTCGCGGGTGTAGGCGATGGAGCCGGCCTCGGTGCTGAAAAAGTCGGCGTCGAGCGAGACGATGCGCTTGGCCTTGGCGAAGCGGTAGAGGGGCTTCACGTCGCGGCCGAAGGCGGCGCGGGCGGCGGCCGCGGGCGGCTCGTCGACGACGGCGTCATACTCGGCCCAGACGGCGTCGGGGAACTCGCGCTTGAGCTTGGCGACGAGGCGCTCGCGGGTGGGCGAGCCGGAGGACTCGGCGAGGAAAACCAAACCGGCGCCGCGGGAGGCCTTGGCCTCGGTGCCGATGGCGGCGAGGATGTCCTGGATCTGCGCGGGGCTGGCGGCCGATCCTTTGATCGTGGAGGTGGTGGAGCGGTCCGGATCGTAGAGATCAAGAACGGAAGCCTGGGCGAAGGCGTTGCTGGCGCCGCCGTAGGGAGCGTAGGACGGGTTGCCCTCGATCTTGGTCGGGCGGCCCTGATGGGTCTCGGCGAGGATCGGCACCGCGTTGCGACGAAGCGGAAAAGCCGAGGCGTAGTAGAGAGGGAGCCCGGGGATGATGTTCTCGACGGATTTTCCGTAGGCGAGAATGTGCTGCTCGGGGCGGCGGCAACCGGCGGCGAGACCCACGCCACCGAGAGCGAAGGAAGCGGCCATCAGCTTGAAGAAACGGCGGCGGTCGACGCCGTTCAGGTTGTCTGCGCCTTCGGGGAACTCGCGGGCCATCTGCTCCTGAACGCCAGGAGTGGCGGCGAGTTCGTCGAGGCTGCGCCAGTAACGGGGGCCGGTGAGGGCGCCTTCGGCGTTCTGCTGGGGCGCGGTGTGGTCAAATTTGCGTTTCATTCGCGTCGTGTCGGTCGATCAACGGATCAGCGGTGGCAGCCGGAGCAGCTCTGGGGAGGTTGGACGTTCCAGTCGTGGACGAACTTCTTGCCTTGTTCGGCCTGACCCTCGGCGCCGCCGGGGTGCTTCCAGTCGAGATTGGTAACGAGCTTCGGATCGCGCAGGACCTTCTCGGGGGCGCGATGGCAATCGAGACACCAGCTCATCGAGAGGGACTGGTCGTGCTTCACGACCTCCATCTCGTTGATCTTGCCGTGACACTCCACGCAGGAGACGCCGCGGGCGACGTGGACGGAGTGGTTGAAGTAGACGTAGTTGGGGGTCTCGTGGACGTTGACCCACTTGACCGGATTGCCCGAAGCATAGCTCTCGCGAACGGGCGCGAGGAGCGGGCTGTCCGCCTTGATGGTGCCATGGCAATTCATGCACGTCTGGGCGGTCGGGATATTCGAATGCCCCGACTTCTCGACGTTGCTGTGGCAGTAGCGGCAATCGAGGCCGAGCTGACCGGCGTGCAGCGCGTGGCTGAACGGCACGGGCTGCTGCGGCGCATAGCCCACGCGGGTGTATTTCGGCGTGGCGTAATAGTTGACGCCGGCGAGAACGATGCCGGCGGTGAGCCCGACAAAGATCAGGATCTGCAGCGGCAGCTTGTTGGCCGACTTGGGAAACAGGTTGGACATAGGCCGGAAAATTGGGCGGCTCCGAACGCGAAAAGCGCGGGCCGGGGGTTAGAGGGAATCAGCCGAACGGGCCACCGACCGGGTGTCCGCCTTGATCGCGAAAGAACGCTCCGCAGACGAGGTTGAACCGTCGGAAGCCGTTGAAGAGGAGCCGGGCGCCGATTTCGCGGCAAGGCGAGCACCGCCAAGAAGGCCGAAGCCCGCCAAGCCGGCCAGCACTTTGGCGACGAAACTCTTTCGCGTATGAATGTTACTCACGGTTTGGTCGGATTTGGTTAAAGTCGCCGCGCACCTCAGAGGTCGGTTATTCCAAAGTAAAACAAAAACTCCACCCAGCGGGACGAGTTAAGGGATGCTAGAAGTTGGACAAAAAATGAGTGAGCGCCGCGCTTATCCACCCCGGTGCTCGGGCTTATGCCCGGCGGGTGCCCGCCACGAGGTCGGCCGCCTTCGCGCCCATCGCCGGCGCGATCATCGCCCGCGAGGCGAGGTTGTCACGGATGACGTTCACCAACGCGCTCCCCACCACGACACCGTCCGCATGGCGGGCCACCTCGGCGACATGCTCGCGTTTGCCGATGCCAAAGCCGACCACCACGGGAAGCGTCGTGTGCCTCTTGATCGCCGCCATCGCCTCGGGAATCCCGCCCGCCACCGCGTCGCGGACGCCGGTGACACCCTCGCGTGACACATAGTAGATGAACCCCGTCGCCGCCGCCGCGATCCTGGGCAGGCGCTCGGGCGGCGTGGTCGGAGCGACGATGAACACCGATTTCAGCCCTTCGCGGGCGCACGCCTCGGCGACGTCGGCCGACTCCTCGGGAGGCAGATCGAGCACAAGCATGCCGTCCAAGCCCGCGGCCTTGGCATCGCGCACATAGGCGTCCGTGCCATTCGAAAAAACCAGATTGTAATAGGTGTAGAAGACCAGAGGGGCCTCGGGAAACTCGACGCGCAAGGTGCGAACGAGCTCGTTCACCTTGGCCATGGTCATGCCGCTTTCGAGGGCGCGCTGGGCGGCGAGCTGGTTGGTCAACCCGTCCGCGAGAGGATCGGAAAACGGCACGCCGAGCTCGAGGATGTCCACGCCGTTGCGCAGCAGCGCGCGACAGGCCTCGAGCGAGGTGGCGAAATCGGGATCGCCGGCGCAAAGATAAGCGACGAAGGCGGCGCGATTCTCGGAGCGGGCGCGGGCAAAAGCGGAGGCGATGCGATCCATAAGCCGCGCATCGACACGCAAAGCCCCGCCGCAGGCAACGGGTTTTTCCGCGTCCGCGCTCCGCTTGCCAAAAGCTCGCCACCCACCGTCCCTGGCGCCTTCGTCTGCCCCCAGCATGCTCGCCTGCCGTTCGCTCGACGTCCTCCCCCGCCCCGGCGCCGCGCCCCTCGTGCGTTCCGCCGACGCCGATTTCACCGCGGGAAAACTCCACGCGCTCATCGGCCCCTCCGGCTGCGGCAAGACCACGTTGCTAAAAGGCCTGCTCGGCATCCTGCCCTCGCGCGGCGAGATCCTGCTGCGCGACGCTCCCGTCTCCGACCGTGACGCGCTCCTGCGCGAGGTGGCCTTCGCCCCGCAGTTCAGCATCGCCCATGGCAAGCTCACCGTCGCGGAGGCGCTCTCCTCCGCGCTTCGGTTGTATCGGAAAAATCACGACGCGGACGACGTCGCCTCCCGCATGCCGGTGCTTCTCGGGCTCGTCGGCCTCGCGGAACGCGCCGACACGCTCGTTGAAAAACTCTCCGGCGGACAGCTCCGCCGCCTCGGCCTCGCCCTCGAGCTCGCCACCGAGCCCGCCTGCCTGCTCTGCGACGAGGTCACCAGCGGCCTCGATCCGCGCAGCGAGGACCAGATTCTCGCCGTCCTCCGCCGGCTGGTCGCCGAGCAGGGCCGAACCGTCCTTTGCGTCATCCACAACCTCGCGAAGCTCGAGCAATTCGACCTCGTCACCGTCGTCTACGAGGGCGCGGTGGTCTTTCAGGGAACGCTTCCCGTCCTCCTCGCCCACTTCGGCATCGTCGACGCGCTCACGCTCTACGACCGCCTCGCCGAGCACCCGGTCGAGGAGTGGCTGGCCCGCCGCCCCGATTCCCCGGCCGGTTCCCCCGTCGCGTCGCTCTCGGCGTCCGCCGAGCCGGCCCCGCCCGCCTACCCCGCACCGCACCCAATTCCTCGCCCGGGCCTGTTCTCCCAGGTCATTACGCTGCTCGCCCGCCGCTGGCGGCTTTTCACCCGCGACCGCGGCACGCTCGCCCTCACCGCCGCGATCACGTTCGGGTTTCCGTGCTTGGTCGTGATTTTCGCCCTCGGCGGCCTGCCCCAGCTCCGCGGCCTCGAACTCCAACCGACCGGGGGCATCCTGGAATCGTTGCAAGCCCGCGCCGAGTTTCGCCGCGACGCCGCCGACACCGCCACGCTGGTCTCCGGGCTGATCCTTTTTCAGGTCATCCTCGTCTGCCTCATGGGCAGCAACAACGGCGCCCGCGAGATCGCCGGCGAACGCACGCTTTATGAAAAGGAACGCATGGCCGGCCTGCGCCCCGCCGCCTACGCGATCGCGAAGATCGCGTGGGTCGCGCTCCTCGGCGCCGCGCAAGGCGCGTGGATGACCATCTTCGTCAAACTCCTCTGCGCTTTCCCGGGCGCCTGGCTGCCCCAACTCGCCGTGCTCGCCGCCGTCGGCGCGTCCATGAGCGTAGTCTGCCTCGGGATCTCCGCGCTGCTCACCTCGCCCGAGCGCGCCTCGCTGCTCTCGATCTATCTCGTGGGTTTTCAACTTCCCCTTTCCGGGGTCGTCCTCGCCCTTCCCGCCGCCCTCGTGTGGACCGTGCGGCCCTTCATCGCGACCTACTGGGGCTGGTCGGGCTACCTGACGGCGATGCGCGACTCGCG
>CAMLQS010000017.1 GCA_946482165.1 uncultured Verrucomicrobiota bacterium
TAGATCCCGCAGATGGATAAACCGCTAAAATACGCTAAGGATCGCTAAATGAAAGGCTAGGGCGTCTTGATCGCGGATTTCCTTTTTCACCCGGCGGGTGAAGAGGCCATGGAGTTTCAGGTAACGGAGCGAAGGGTTGATTTAGCGGTGCTTAGCGAAATTTAGCGGTTCAAAACACTCCGTCTTTGTTCGTCGAACTGCGGGATTTGGGCTCACTGTGGTCCGTTTTTACTTCCGGCACTTCAACGCGGATAATCGATCCGTGATCCCGTAAAGCGGCGGTGCAGACGCAAGAGCTTACCCTTGAAACCACTGATTCCAGATAAGCTTGGATAAATGATAGTTCGAATCGGATGGGACCCCACCCGCCAGATGTGCGGAATTCACGTCTCGTCTATTCCGCATCTGTATAGATCCGTGCCAATCTGTGCGATCCGTGGTTGGTTTACCCTGTGGTTTTTGGCGCCTAAAGTCCTGACACGGGAACTGGAGCGGCCTTGCCCTGCTCCCATTGTGCCGGGAGCAGGTGGAGCGCGGGCGCGGGCGGGCGGCCTCGCTGCCGGTCGAAGTGGCCGCGGACCAGCAATTCCACCGCCCGGGAACCGATTTCGGGCCAGCGCAAGTCCAGCCCCATCGACGCCACCGGACTCGCAAGCAGATCCAATGCGCAGACCGGCTCCGCTCCGTCGTGCGGAAGCTCCTCGGCGGCAAGCAAAACATCGATCCCTTGCTCGCGCCTCCATTTGGCGAGGGCCGCCCCGGGAACGAGCAAGCTCTCCAGAATAAACGGAGCGGGAAGTTCGTTGCCCCGCGGTGTAAAGTGACGTGTCGCCTCCCACGCGGCCAGCCAGCGGCGATTGACGGGGATCTCGCTTCCGCCGCGAAGCACGAGCCCGGGGCGGATGCGGTTTTGCGCCGCGAGTCGGCGACGGGCCAGCGCAAGCGCCTGCCGATAGTCCGGGGCCACGGCGTCGACGTGTTCGGCCCCTTCCTCGGGCACGTCGGCATGCACCGTCGGAATGTCCGCGCCGGCGAGCGCCGCACGCTGTTCGGGGCCGCAGCTGTCGCAAGGAAGCAGCAGCGCTCCGACCACGCCGCGCGCGCGAAGCACACCGGGCAATCGCGCCCAGCCGTCACCGCCCGTCGCGATGGGATCGAGCTTGAATCCAAGCGAAAGCGCGTGTCGCTCCGCCCCTTGGCGCAAAAGGATCTGTCGGCGCCGGGTTGCCGGCGAAAGGCTCGACTCCTCGTCCGGGACCACGAGCGCGATCGAGCCGCGAAACGCGGAAGAGCGGGATCGGCGCATATCGGCCATCAGCTCGCTCGCGACCGGGTCGAGCCGATATCCAAGGACGCCGGCCTCCTCGACCACGCGCTGGCGGGTCGACTCTTTCACGCGCGGGCTGCCGCGCAGCGCCTCCGAAACGGTGGCGCGGGAGAGATTCAGCCGGGCGGCCAGGCTGCGAATCGAGAGTGTTTCGGACATCGGAACGGGGGGCGGAGATCGGCGTTCCCTTCCAAGCGCCGATCAGGCCGGCGGGAGCACGCGGAAGCGAAAATCGCGGAAGCGGACCGCGCCCTTGCCGCCGGCGTAGAGGGCGGGGCGCAGGCTGAGGAAGGCGCCGGCCACGTTGTGGTGGTAGCCGGAGACCTCGAACTGCATCCAATGGCGCTTCCAGTTTTCGCCATCCGGGCTGTGCCAGGTGGTCATGATGTTGCCGAGGTTGCGCAGGCGGAGGAAAAAACGCCGTCCGATCCGGGCCGGTTTGGAGAAGGCGGCGGTGTCGCCTTTGCCGTATTCAAGGAGGTTTGTTTCCGAGATTCCGAGGCCGGCGAAGAGCCGCTCGCTGTAGAAGAGCAGCAGACCGCCGGTGGCGCCGGCCTCGATCTCGATCTCCACCTGCATCTCGTAATCGTGGTCGCCGGCGATGAAGGCGAGGACCGTGCCGTCCTTGGGGGTGGAGCCGCGGGCTTGGAGCAGCAGGGAGCCGTCCTCGACGCGCGCGATCTCGCCGGGGTCGCCAGGGGAGCGGAAGAGCGCCCACTGGACGCCGATCTTGTCGGCGGAAAAATCGTCGGAGAAGGAGAAGCCATGCGGCACGGGCGCGCCGGCGGCGGGTTTGGGGAGGGGCGCGGCGATGTCGGCGCCGGAGGCTTTCACCCAGCCGTCTTCCGTCCACTCGACCGGCTCGAGGACGGTTTGGCGCCCGAGGTTGTAGTGGCCGTTCTCATACGCGTGGTAGACGAGATACCATTGTTTTTCGTCCGGTCCCGGGACCAGCGTCGCGTGTCCGCGCGACCACCATTTCTCCTTCGGCGAAGCGGTGCGGACGACGGGGTTGTAGGGGGAGTTTTCCCAGGGTCCGTTCAAGTCGCGGGAGCGCGCCATGATGACCATGTGGCTGGTGGCGGGGCCGGCGGTGCCGCCCTCGGCGAGCACCATGTAGTAGTAGTCGCCGCGGCGCAGGATCTTGGGGCCTTCCTGGGCGAAGGTCTCGACGTCCCATTCCTCGGGATACTGCCAGCCGTCGTAGACTTTTCTTTCGGGGCCGACGACGGAGAGGCCGTCGTCGCTAAGCGGCACCCGGTAGCCGGCGCTCATGAAGAGGTGGCGTTTGCCGTTCTCGTCGACGGCGTGGCCGGGGTCGATGTTGCCGATCTTGAGGTCGACGGGGTCGCTCCAGGGGCCGCGCGGCGAGTCGGCGTGCACGACCATGTTGGTGAGGCGGTCGCCGTTTAGCGCGGGGAAGTAGATGTAGTAGCGTCCGGCGTGCTTGCAGAGGTCGGGGGCCCAGACCGAGCCGACGTATTGGCGGAGGGCGGGGCCGAGCGGGCGCCAGTTGACGAGGTCTTGCGAGTGCCAGACGAGGAGGCCGGGGGTGCTCTCGAAGGAGGAGTGAACCATGTAGTAGTCGCGGCCTTCCTTGAGCACGGAGGGGTCGGGATAGTCGCCCGCGAGGACGGGGTTCAGAAAAGTGCCGCTGCCGAGATCGGCTTGGCGCCGGCCCGAAAGGGCGGGGGCGAAGCCGGCGGGCGCGGGGGCGGCAAAGGGCGAGGCCTGGCGGGACATGGCGGAGGGCGGGATCGAAGCGGAGAGACGGATGGCGCGGTGATCGAGGCGGATGGCGGGCGCGCTCAGCGGATCGCCTGCTCGGTGGCGGCGTCGAAGAGGTGGGCGGCTTCCATTTTGAAGGCGACGTGGATGGACTGGCCGGCGTCGAAGCGGTCGGTGGGGCCGACGCGCGCAATGAAGCTGGTGGCTCCGGCGTGCAGGTAGAGGTAGGTCTCGGCGCCCATGGGTTCGGAGACCTCGACCCTGGCCTCGACGGCGCGGCCTGGCTCGGAGGACGCGGCGCCGGGTCCGAGGTCGCGGATATCCTCGGGGCGGATTCCGAAAACGACGTTCTTGCCGACGTGGCCGGCGCCGAGGGCGGAGAGGCGGGCGTCGAGCGCGAGGCGCAGGGGCGCGGACGTCTCGTTGCTCTCGACGAATTCAAGCAGGCCGCCGGGGGCCGGGCTTTTTTCCAGACGGCCCTTGAAGAAGTTCATCGGCGGGCTGCCGATGAAGCCGGCGACGAAGAGGTTGTCTGGGCGGTTGTAGAGCTCGAGGGGCGGCGCGACCTGCATGATCCGGCCGTCCTTCATCACGCAGATGCGGTCGCCCATGGTCATGGCCTCGACCTGGTCATGGGTGACGTAGACCATGGTCGCGCCGAGCTTGGCGTGGAGCTTGGAGATCTCGGTGCGGGTGGAGACCCGCATCTTGGCGTCGAGGTTCGAGAGCGGCTCGTCGAAAAGAAAGACCTTGGGCTTTCGCACGATGGCGCGGCCGACGGCGACGCGCTGGCGCTGGCCGCCGGAGAGGGCCTTGGGCTTGCGCTCGAGGTAGGGATCGAGGCCGAGCATGGCGGAGGCCTCGCGCACGCGGCGGTCGATCTCGTCCTTAGGCAGCTTTCGCAGCTTCAGTCCGAAGGCCATGTTGTCGTAGACCGACATGTGCGGGTAGAGCGCGTAGTTTTGGAAAACCATGGCGATGTCGCGGTCCTTGGGGAGGACGTCGTTCACGACGCGGTCGTCGATGGCGATGGAGCCGCCGGAGATTTCCTCGAGGCCGGCGATCATGCGCAGGGTGGTCGATTTGCCGCAGCCGGAGGGGCCGACGAGGACCATGAACTCGCGGTCCTTGATCGCGAGGTTGATGCCGTGGACGACTTTGACGCCGGGGCCGTTCTTTTCGGAGTAAACCTTTTCGAGGTTCGTGATTGTGACGTTTGCCATTGTGGCGAGGAAGCTGGCGGGGGTTGGGGACGTGGGATGGTGGGCCTGTCGCGGGGGATCGTCGGACACCGGACGGTCCCATGCCAAGCGCGTGGGTCCGAGCAAAACGGGATGCGGTTCAGACGATGCGGTTGGCGCGGATGATCTCCGAGTAGTAGTGGGCGGAGAGCTTGGGGGTGCGCTTTTGCGTCTTGTAGTCGACGTGGGTGAGGCCGAAGCGGCGCTTGTAGCCGTCCTCCCACTCGAAGTTGTCCATGAAGGACCAGTGGAAATAGCCTTTGACCGGGGCGCCGTCGACGATGCCGCGCTGGAGTTCGCGGAGATAGGAGCGGGTGAATTCGCGGCGGTGCAGGTCGAGGACCTCGCCGCGGGCGTCGGGCGCGTCGTCGTCGTAGCCGCAGCCGTTTTCGGTGATGTAGACGGCCTTGTGGCCGTAGGCGGCGGCGGCGAGGCGCGGGCCCCAATAGAGGCACTGCGGGTGCCAGTGCAGCCATGCGCTGTCGGCGCGGGGATAGGTGGCGTTGAGCTTCATCTCCTCGGGCTGGCCGTCGCGGCCGGCGCGGACGAAGGTGCCGGCGTAGATGTTGAGACCGAGAAAGTCGGTGGGCAGGGAGATGAGATCGAAGTCGCCCTTGGCGACGCGGGGACGGTCGGCGCCGCAGCGGCGAAGGTAGGTGGCGGAGTAGCGGCCGGAGGCGATGGCGCCGAGGATGTGCTCGTTGCGCTGGCGGAACCAGGCGTGGGCGGCGGCGATGTCGTCGGCGGTCTCGAATAGGGGCGTGCAGATGTCGCTGTTGTCGGTGAGGCCGACGCGGGCGCCGCGGCCGCCGTGCTCGCGGACGGCGCGCACGCCGTGGCCGTGGGCGAGGATGGCGTGGTGGTAGGTCTGGTTGAGGACTTGCGGGGAGACGGGGCGCGCCGGGGCCTTGCCGGGTTTCCCCTGGCCGTAGGCGAGAAGGGTGAAGCAGCGGATTTCGTTCAGCGTTATCCAGTTTTTAACCTGTCCCGAGAAAGTGGATACGATGGTGTCGGCGTAGCGGCCGAAAGCCTCGGGAGTGACGCGCTCGGTCCAGCCGCCGCGGTCTTCCAGCGCCTGGGGGAGATCCCAGTGGAACATCGTGACCCACGGGGTGATGCCGTTCTCGCCCATGGCGTCGAAGAGGCGGCGGTAAAAATCGAGCCCCTTGCGGTTGAGCGGGCCGTCGCCCTGGGGGTAGATGCGCGGCCAGGCGAGGGAGAGGCGGTAGTTTTTGACGCCGAGCTCGCGCATGAGCGCGAAGTCTTTTTTGAAGAGCCGGTAGTGGTCGCAGGCGGGTTCGAGCGTGTCGCCGCCGTGGATGGCGCCGGGGCGTTTGGCGAGGCGGTCCCAGACGGACTCGCCTTTGCCGGCGGCGAAGGCGGCGCCTTCGATTTGGGGGGCGGCGGCGGCGACGCCCCAGACGAAGCGGGGAGGGAAGGAACGGGCGGATGCGGGCATGGCGGGAGAAGAAGGAGGAGGCGGGGAAGGAGGCGGGGCGCGCGGCGTTATTTGGCGGGTTCGCCGTAGAAGATGCCGCGTCCGCGGGTGCCGACATAGACGCGGCCGAAGACGCGGGGATCGGCGGCGAGGGCGCTGATGGAGTGGAACTGAAGGTTTTCGGGATTGAGCCGCGTCCAGGAGCGGGCGCCGTCGAGGCTGCGGAAGACGCCGCGCTCCCCGCCGCGGCGGCCGGCGACGTAGATGGCGGGGATGCGGGAGCCGGGGGCGGCGTGGCCGAAGGCGATTTGGTGGCCCGCGACCTCCTCGGTGGCGCGTTCGAAGCCGTGGCCGTGGTTCGCGGAGCGGTGGAGTCCGGTGCGGTCGACGACCCAGACGTGGCCGGCGAGGCCGAAGACGCTGGCGAGGCGGCCTCCGCCGGGGCCGACCTGGGCGGTCTTGGCGAAGGTCAGGCCGCCGTCGGCGCTGGCGTAGACGCCGCCGTCGCGCGGGTCGTAGGCGTAGAAGGCGGACGGGTCGACGCGGTCGGCGACGGGGGAAAGCCGCTCGGGGAGGCCTTTGGCTTTTTGCCAGGTTTTGCCTTGGTCGCGGGTGAGCCAGGCGGCTTGGTTTTCCGGGAGCCAGAGGATGGTGTCGCCGTTGGCGGAAACGGCGAGATGGCCGTCTCCGGCGGATTCGACGGGGAGGGTGGGGAAGGCGGTCCAAGTGCGGCCATTGTCGGTGGAATAGGCGCCGCCTTTCCAGTAGGCGCGGGCGGCGATGTCGGGCGCGAGGCCGGCGACGTCGATGGAGGTGTTGCGTCCGCGGGATGGTTGGAAAAAGCCGGCCTCGGGGGAGGCGTCGAGGCGTTCGTGACGGAAGCCGTCGATGTCCCACATGGCGCTGAGGAGGGGGGCGCCGTCGGAGGGGCTGACGAGTTCGTTGATGACGGTTTCCTCGATGCCTTGGGCGCGAACGAGCCAGGAGGTGGGCTGGTCGCGGTCGACGGCGGTGAGATTGTCGGTGCCCCAGATGGTCATGCCGGTGCCGTAGAGGGCGCGGTCGGAATTGAAGGGATCGATCTCAAGGTCGCCGATCCAGTGGCCTAGGTCGGCCTTGGCTTTGCCCCAGCGGAGGAAGTGGACGCCGTTTTCGTCGAAGGAGGCGGCGGGGGTGATGCGTTTCCATGTGGCGCCGCCGTCGGTGCTGCGGAAGAGCTCGTCGTGCCGGGCCCAGCGGCAGAGGGTGCTGACGACGAGGGCGCCGGGTTTTTGGGCGTCGAGGCCGAGGCCGGCGTAGCCGAAGCGGTCGTCGGCGGCGGGCTTGAGCGGAGTGATGTCGATCCAGGTTTTGGCGGCGGGCTGGTGTTTCCAAACCGCGCCGTCGGACAGGCCGTTGGGGCCGGCGTCGTCGCCATAGGTGAGGTAGAGCCAGCCGTCGGGGCCGAACTTGGCTTGGTGGGGGCGCAGGCCGAGGGGTTGGCCGACGACGGGGGTCCAGGTGGCGCCGGCGTCGTCGCTGCGCCAGAGCGGAGCCGTGGGGCTGGAGACGACGGCGTAGATGACGCGGGAGGGGGCGGAGGGGGAATGTTTGCGGGCGAAGGGCTTGGCGTCGGTGGCCTTGCCTGCGGTGGGTCTGGCGGGGGTGGTTTTGGCCAGGGGGGGAAAGACGACGGCGACGATTCCGATGTCTTTTGTGTCGCCGGGGGTGGGGAAGCTGTCGACCCGTGCCCAGGTGGCGCCGTGGTCGGCGGAGCGCCAGAGGCCGTCTTTGCGGCTGCCAACGTAAAGGATGTTGGGCGAGGAGGGATCCACGGCGAGGCGTTCGCCATTGGAGCGGCCCAGGTCGTTGCCGCCGAACTTGAAGGGCATGGGCGTGACCTGCCAGGTGGCGCCTCGGTCGGTGCTGCGGAGGATGGAACCGTTGCCGGACCAGTCGTTGGTGTAGGAACCTGCGGCGAGATAGACGCGGTTCGGGTCGGCGGGGTCGAGACCGATGCTTTCGATGCCGGTGAGGGTCCACTGGTCCTGATGGATCCAGTCGGTGATCGGTATCCATCGGCGGGATACGGGATCCAGGCGATAGGCGCCGCCGACATCGGTGCGGACGTAGACAAGGTCTTTCGCGGAAGGGTGGGGGACGATGCCGGAGATGAAGCCGCCGCCGATGATCTCCACGGAACGCCACGCGTAGGGCGCCGAAGCCGTCGCGGACGGCGGGGTTGAAGCCGATGATAAGCAGCTGTATATCAGGGAAATGGCTGATGCGGAGAGCAGGGCGATGCAGCGTGACATGCGCGGGCTTGGTCGATGGCGAAAGTGCGGGGATGAAGGGGGAGAAAAAAACCGCGCGAAGCTAAGAGAGGGCCTTTTTCTCCTTGCGGTGATCTCCCATGGGGATTTAGTGTTAAATCAATGACCGGGCTTTTGTCCTGTCAAGCCGCGTATTCCCTTTTACCCCTGTCTTCCGCCCTTGAAGCCCCATTCATTAAGACCGCCGCCTCTTTTGGTCGCCGCCTTTCTTTCGGCGTTGTTGCTCACTGTGTTATGGTTTCTGTCGCCGTCCCGTGACGAACGGGCGCCGGAAGCCGGAACGGTGGAAATTTCCTACATGGGGCCGGGCGGGCCGGTCTCGGACGCACTGGGCGACATGGTGCGGGCCTTCGAGGAGGAGAGCCGTCGCGCGCATGCCGCGGATCCGTCGAAGCCGATCTACCGCGTGATCAGCGGGCAAAACGCTTCGCGCGGCATGACGGGCGACCCCACGCGTTTTCTTCTTGGTGTGGCGGGCGGCATGCCGCCGGACGTGATCTATTTCGACCGTTTTGCGGTGGCGGAGTGGAGCGCGCGGGATGCGTTTCACGATCTGACGCCGTTCATCGAACGCGACGTCGCGGCCGGGCATCCTGAAGCGATTCGCCGCGACGATTATTATCCGGCGACTTGGGACGAGGTGGTGTTTCGCCATCCCACCACCGGGGTGACGGGCCTGTATGGCATACCGGACGCCTTTGAATCGCGGGCGCTGATTTACAACAAGGACTTGTTGCAACGAGCTGGCTACGTGGACGAGCGAGGCGAGGCGCGTCCGCCTCGCACGTGGGAGGAGTTGTCCGATATGGCGGAGAAGCTGACCGAGCGCGACGAGGCGGGGCGTATCCGGCGGCTCGGTTTCGCGCCGATGGTGGGGGCGTCCACGCTCTATCTTTATGGATGGCAAAATGGCGCGGAGCTGTTGAGCGAGGATGGCCGCACCGTGACGCTCAACCATCCGCGTTTTGTCGGCGCCTTGGAATGGATGAAGTCCGTCAACGACCGGGTGGGCGGCATCGGCAACGTGGCCGCCTTCGATTCCGTGGCGCAGCGGGGAGAGCTGGACTCCTTCGTGGGCGGCCAGGTCGCCATCAAGTATGACGGCTTCTGGATGGTTCAGGGCGCCTTCGCGCAATACGGCGACCGTTTGAACTATGGCGCCGCGCCGCTGCCCATGCCGGAGCGGGAGCTGGCGGCCGGCCGCCAGCCGGTCGGCTGGATCGGCGGCTGGTGCTACGCCATCCCGCGCACGGCGCGCAATCCCGAGGCCGCCTGGGAACTGGTGCGATTCCTCTCGTCGCCGCGGGCGCGCCGCATCTTCGCGGAGAGTTCGCGGCTGCTCGCCGAGAGCCAGGGGCGCACCTACGTGCCCTTCCAGTCGGCGCATCGTGGCATCAATCAGGAGAACTTCGCCCGTTATGTGGAGGGCAACGCCGCCATGCCGAAGAGCCTCCGCGAGGCCGTGCGGGTCTTCAACGACGTGGTGGAGCATTCGCGTTTCCGGCCGGCCACCCCGGTCGGGCAATTGTTGTTCAACGAGAGCATGTCCGCCACCGACGCCGCCTGCCACGGCAAGCTCTCGCCCCAGGAGGCGCTCGACCAGGCGAACGCCCTCGCCCAACGCGAACTCGACCGCGTGCTCGCCCCGCCGCGCGGCGGCCCGGTGGACTGGTCGTGGATGGGCTGGCTCTACGGCGTCTTGGTGCTGGGCGGGGCGTGGCTTCTCTACAAATGGGACACGTCCGCGCCGGTGCGGGCCGCGGTGGCGCGAGCCCTCGCGTTTCTGCGACTGGGCGGAAGCGCGGAGCAGGGCGGCGTGATCGAGGGCGCGGGCGGCGGCTTGTTCCGTCGCGACTGGCTCGGCGGCGTCATGTGCGCCTCGCCCTGGCTGCTGGGTTTCCTCGTCTTCACCGGAGGCCCGATCCTCTTCTCGATCATCGTCAGTTTCGCCGACTACGACATCCTTCGGCCCGCCACCTGGACGGGCGCCGACAACTATGCGCGCATGTTCACCGACGACAGCCTCTTCGGCGTCGCGGTGGGCAACACGCTCTACATGCTGATCGGCATCCCGCTGGGCATGGCGTTGAGCCTGGGCATCGCGCTTTTGCTCAACCTCGAGGTGCGCGGCGTGGCGCTCTGGCGCACTTGCTTCTACCTGCCCTCGATCGTGCCGGCCGTGGCGTCGAGCATCCTCTGGATCTGGATTTTCAACCCGCAGGCCGGCTTGTTTAACAGCTTCCTCGGCGCCTTCGGCATCCAGGGGCCGAACTGGCTCCAGGACCCCAACACGTCGAAACCGGCCTTGATCCTCATGGGCCTGTGGGGCGCGGGCGGCGGCATGGTCATCTGGATCGCCGGCCTGAAGGCGATCTCGGAGAGCTACTACGAGGCCGCCCACATCGACGGGGCCACGGCGTGGCAGCGCTTCCGCAACATCACGCTGCCGATGATTTCGCCCTACATCTTCTTCAACCTGATCATGGGCGTCATCGGCACCCTCCAGGTGTTCTCGCAGGCCTTCATCATGACGCAGGGGGGGCCGGTCAACTCGACGCTCTTCTACGCGTATCATCTTTTCAACCACGCCTTCCGTTATCTCAACATGGGTTACGCGTCCGCCATGGCGTGGGTCCTCGTGGTTGTGGTTTTCGCCCTGACCGTCGTGCAGATGAAACTCTCCAAGAAATGGGTCCACTATGAAGGCGACTAAGCCCGCATCCGCCCGCGCCGCGCGTCGGCTGCGCGAGTTCTGGATCTACGCGCTGCTCATCGGCGGCTCGGCGATCTTCATGTGGCCGTTCCTCTGGATGGCCGGGGCGTCGGTGAAGCTCGACCGCGAGCATTTTTCCGAGGGCGCGAGCCTGATGCCCCAGCGTCCCGTGCCGCGCGCGGTCTCGCCCTATGTCGAGGCGCGCAACGCCCAGGGCTACGAGCACGAGCGCCTGGATGAACAGCTGCCGCACATCGTCGCCGATCTTCGCGCGCGTTCGCTGGTGTGGCCGGATGGAGTGGATCCGGAGACCGCGCTCGATCTTCTCGGCCGCCGCCTCTTCCGCCGCCTCGCGGGCTTTGCCGCGTCGGCCTGGTGGACGCTGCCCGAGGCGGAGCTCGCCTCGCGTCTGACCGGGTTGGTCACGCCGTCGATGATCGAGGCCGAGCGCGCGTCCCTGGGGCGCGGCCTGGTGTTCGGCCAGCTCGTGGCCCTCAGCTACGATTTGCAGGAACGGACGCTCGTCGAGCCGTCGGCGGTGGCCGGGGCCTGGACGCTTTCCGGGCCGGGTCGCGCGCGGTTCCTGCCGGCGGCGTCGGAGCCGGGCGTGGCCGCCCAGGGCCGCCTGCTCGCCTACGATCTCACGCAGGGTGACCGGGTGAGGTTCACCTCGTCGTTCAATCTGGGCTTCCCTCCCGAGCGATTGCACCGCCTGCAACTTTCCGTGCGCCCCGACGACACCTGGCACGCGCTGCACTGCTACGTCGAGATGGGCGGGCGTCGCTACCGTGCCGAGCGTTCCGCCACGCTGGGCGACTCGCAGTGGACCACGCTTTCCTGGCAACCGCCCGGCCCCGACGACCTCACGAACAAACAAAAGGTGTGGACGGTGCTCCGCGACGAGGGACCGTCCGCGACGGCGACGGGCGAGGCCGGAAAGCCGGACCGCGTGAGGATCATGCTCGAGCTCGAACGGCGCGGTTTCTTCGGCGCCTGGTGGGCCAAGATCTCGCGCAACTACCGCCTCGTCTTCGAACACATCCCCTTCGGACGCTACGTGGCGACGAGCCTCTTCATCGTGATACTGCAGGTCGGCGCCACGCTCCTCAGCTGCTCGCTCGTGGCCTACAGCTTCGCGCGCCTGCGCTGGCCCGGACGCGCCGCGTGTTTCCTGCTCATGCTCGGCACCATGATGATGCCCAGTCAGGTCACGATGATCCCGCAGTTCCTCGTGATCCGCGGACTCGGCTGGTATAACACGCTGCTGCCGCTCTGGGCGCCGGCGCTGTTCGCGAACGCCTTCTACGTCTTCCTGCTCTGCCAGTTCATGCGCGGCATCCCGCGTGATCTGGAGGACGCCGCGCGCATCGACGGCTGCGGCGTGCTGCGGATCTACTGGCACGTCATGCTCCCGATGGTGCGGCCCACCTTGGCCGCAATCGCGATCTTCACCTTCATGGGCGTCTGGAACGACTTCATGGGGCCGCTCATCTACCTGCAGGACCAGCGCCTCTATCCGCTCTCGCTCGGCCTCTACGCGCTCAACGTCCAGAACAGTCTCGGGACGAATTCCATGAGCCTGATGATGGCGGGTTCGCTGCTCATGACGCTCCCCGTGATCGCGATTTTTTTCTTCGCGCAACGCTACTTCATCCGCGGCATCGCGATGACCGGCATGAAGGGCTGATCTCCATGATACGCGGTCTGCTCATTTCGCTGTTGGTTTGTCTCCCGTCCACCTGGGCGGAGGAGGCGCTCGCGTCCGCGCCGGCGCCGGAGATCCCCTACACGTGGAAGCCCGTGAAATTCGGCGGTGGCGGTTTTGTCACCGGCCTCGTGTTTCATCCGCATGAGCGCGGCGTGCTCTACGCTCGCACCGACATCGGCGGCGCCGCCCGCTGGGAACCCGCGACCGGGACCTGGACGCCGCTGCTCGATTTTCTCGGGCACGACGACTGGAGCCTGAACGGCGTGGAGAGCATCGCCCTCGATCCCGCCGATCCGGAGCGGCTCTACCTGGCCTGCGGCATGTCCTTCGAGAGCGAATGGCCTCAGGCGATTTATCGTTCCATCAACCGTGGTCGCACGTTTGAGCGCCTCGCCGTTCCCTTTCGCATGGCGGCCAACAACGACGGCCGTTCCAACGGCGAGCGCCTCGCCGTCGATCCGGGCCTGCCCGCGCGTCTCTACTTCGGCTCTCGCATCGATGGGCTCTGGCGCAGCGACGATCACGCCGCCACGTGGACTCGCTTGGCGTCCTTCCCGATCCCGCCCGCGTCGAGCGTCCGCGAGACCGATGGCAACGGCATCGTCTTCGTCCACTTTCCGCCTTCCGCCGACGTCGCCGGCCGCGCCACCCAGGAATTCTATGTCGGCGTCTCCCGCGTCGGCTCCGCGCTCTGGCGCACCCGCGACGCAGGCGTGACCTGGGAACGCGTTCCCGGCCAGCCCGAGGGCCTCGTGCCGCACCGCGCGGGCTTCGATTCCGCGGGGACGCTTTATGTGACTTTCTCCGACCGCGCCGGGCCGAACGGGATCTCCGACGGCGCGGTCTGGAAACTCGACCCCTCCTCCGACACCTGGACCGACATCACGCCCGAGCGCCCGACGCGCGAGGGCGCGGAAAGAAACGCTTTCGGCTACGCCGGCCTGGCGCTCGACGCCCGCCGTCCCGGCACGCTCGTCGTCTCCTCGATGTGCCGCTGGTCGGGCGGCGATGATCTCTGGCGCAGCACCGACGGCGGACGCGGCTGGACGCGGCTCGGCGAGAAGGCCGTGCGCGACGCCTCCTCCGCCCCGTGGGTTCGCTGGCACCGCGATAGCCAACCCGCCGCGGGCAACTGGATAGGCGACGCCCGGATCGATCCCCACGACTCCGACCACCTCGTGTATGTTTTCGGCGGCGGGGTCTGGGGCACGAACAACCTCACCCGCGCCGACGCCGACGGGTCCACCCGCTGGACCCCGCGTTGCGACGGTCTCGAGGAAACCGGCGTCTGGGGCCACAACCGCAACCTCGTGAGCGCCCCCGGCGGCGCGCCGCTCGTCAGCACCATGGGCGACATCGACGGCTTCCGTCACGATGATCTGGATACGCCTCCGCCCTCGGGCCAGCACAAGCCCGCGCGCACCAGCAACACGTCCATCGACTTCGCCGGCCTGCGCCCCGACTTCATGGTCCGCGCGCACTACGGACCGACGCGCGGAGGCTTTTCCACCGACGGCGCGCGCACCTGGACGGATTTACCCGCCTGCCCGCCCTCCATCCGGTCGAGCGACCAGCCGGGCATCATCACCGTTTCCGCCGACGCCGCCACCCTGGTCTGGGCCGGGCGCGGCACCGCGCTCTATCGCAGCACGGACCTCGGCCGCAGTTGGACCGCCTGCGAGGGCGCGCCCGCCCCGAAACGCTCCTACACCCACGTCGCGCCGACCGCCGACCGCGTCGATCCCGAGCGCTTTTATTACTACGACCGCGAGACCGGCGACGTCTGGCTCAGCGGCGACGCCGGCGCCACCTGGACGCGCGGGGCCGCCGGTCTGCCGCGCGACGGCGAGCCCATGCTGGCCGCGCCCGGCCATGCCGGCCACCTTTGGCAGCCCACTCCGGGCGGGCTGCATTTTTCCACGGACGGCGGCCGGGCTTTTCACCGTGCGCCCGCGGTCGAGGCCGCCCGCTGCATCGGATTCGGCAAGGCCGCGCCGGGCGCCGATTATCCGGCGGTTTTCATCTACGCCCGCATCGCCGGCGTCTGGGGCGTTTATCGCTCCGACGACTCCGGTCGCTCCTGGGCGCGAATCAACGACGACCGGCACCGTTGGGCCTGGATCGCGGGCGTGATCGGCGATCCGCGCATCCATGGCCGCGTCTACGTGGGCACCTCCGGCCGGGGCCTCTTCTACGGCGACGCCGCCCCGGCCGTGTCCGTCGCGCGCGCATCCGAATCCCGCTGACTCCCTTTTTCCCGCATATGCCAGATCCGTCCCATTCCCGCGTCCGTTTTCGCTGCGACCGTGTGTATCATGGTGGCGACTACAATCCCGACCAGTGGCCCGAGGCCGTCTGGGACGAGGATGTGCGCCTCATGCGCCAGGCCGGCGTGAGCATCGCCACGCTGCCCGTGTTCGGGTGGCGGGCGCTCAATCCCGCCGAGGGCGTCTTCACCTTCGAGTGGCTCGACCGCGTGATCGAGCGGCTCGCCGCCGCCGGCATCGACCTTTGCCTCGCCACGGCCACCGCGGCCCAGCCCGCCTGGCTCGACGCCAAATACCCCGACGCCCTCTGCGCCGACGAACACGGTCGCGTGCGTCCGCACGGCAACCGCCACACTTTCTGCCCCAACTCGCCCAACTATCGCCGCCTTTCCGCCGACCTCGTGCGCGCCATCGCCACGCGCTACGGGAAGCATCCCCGGCTCAAGCTCTGGCACATCAACAACGAATACGGCGGCAGCTGGCCCAACTACTGTTACTGCCCCCGCTGCGCCCAGGCCTTCCAAGGCTGGCTGCGTGTCCGCCACGGTTCGATCGAGACGCTGAACCGACGCTGGAACACCGCCTTCTGGGGGCACACTTACGACGACTTTTCCCAGGTCGAGCCGCCCTACGCGCACGGCGAGGGTTCGGTCCAGGCCCTGCGCATCGACTGGCGCCGCTTCCACACCGAGGCGCTCCTCGATTGCTACCTCAACGAAGCGAAGATCCTCCGCGAGATCACGCCGGACGTGCCCATGACGACCAACCTCATGGGGCCCTTTTTCTCGCTCGATTACCGCCGCTGGGCCCCGCACCTCGACATCGTTTCCTGGGACAACTACCCGATGTGGGACGATCCCGCCGCGACCACGGCATTCAAGCATGCGCTCATGCGCGGCCTGCGCGACGGCGAGCCCTTCCTGCTCCTCGAGCAAAGCCCCTCGCATCAAAATTGGGCGCCCTCCTGCCGGCTCAAGCGGCCGGGCGAGCTCCGCCAGATGTCCTATCAGGCGATGGCGCAGGGCGCCGACTCGGTGATGTATTTCCAATGGCGCCAGTCGCGCGGCTGCATCGAGAAATACCACGGCTCCATTCTCGAGCACCACGGCCGGCCCGACGCCCGCGTGTTTCGCGAGGTCTCGGCCCTCGGCGCCGAACTCGCCTCGCTCGGCGCGGCGACTCTCGGCGGCCGCGTGGCGGCGCGCGTCGCGGTGCTCTTCGACTGGGAATCTTGGTGGGCGCTCGCCGCCTCGAGCGGGCCCCGCCGCGACTTGGATTACACGTCCGAGGTCGTGCCCTACTATGCCGCGCTGCACGCGTCGGGCATCCAGGCGGACGTGATCGGCTGGGACGCCGACTTCGACCGCTACGACGTGATCATCGCGCCCTGGACCACCATGGTCACCGCCGCGCAGGCCGCTCGCATCGAGGCGCGCGTCCGGTGCGGGGCGAGCTTCGTCGCCACCCATTTCACGGCCCGGGTCGACGAGAACGATTACATGCACGAAGGCGGCGCTCCCGGGCCCCTGCGCGGCGTGCTCGGCGTCACCGTGGAAGAATACGACGCGCTCCCGACCGGCGCCACCAACGGCGTGCGTTTCGAGGCCGACGGCGCCGAGGCCTCCGTCTCCTTCCTCTGCGAGCGGCTCTGGCTGCACGGGGCCAAACCGCTCGCGCGCTACACCGCCGACTTCTACGCCGGCGAGGCGGCCATCACGGTCAACCACCACGGCCTCGGCGACGCGTTCTATCTCGCGGCCAAGCTCGAGCCCGCCGCCCTCGCGGATTTCCTCCGCAAGGTCTGCGCCGGGCACGGCATCGCCTCTCCGCTCGCCGACGGCGCTCCGCCGCCCGAAGGCGTCGAAGTGAGCGTGCGCCGCGCCAACGGCGCCTCGCCGCTGCTCTACCTCATCAACCACGCCGCCGCCGAGCGCCAGGTCGCGCTCCCGGCCGGCCCCCGGCGAGACCTTCTCACCGGCGCCGTGCTCGACGGCGCGGCCACCCTCGCGCCCCGCGGCGTGCTCATCCTTCAACCTCTCGGATCCCAGTCATGAAATTTACAGACGGCCAATGGCTTCTTCAACCGGGCGTAGCCGCCCACTATCCCGCGGAGGCGCATGACATCACGCCTTCCGAGGATCGGCTCGTCATCCACGCGCCCACCCGGCCCATTCGCCATCGCGGCGATACGCTGCAAGGCCCGTTGCTCACGGTCACGCTGAGCTCGCCGATGGAGGGCGTGGTTCGCGTCCGCATCGACCACTTCACCAACGGCGGCCAGGCCGGCCCCGTCATCCCGCTTCAGACGGGCAACGACGCACGCGTCCCGGTTCGCTTCGAAAAAACGGACACGTCGACCCTGCTCCACGCCGGTTCGCTGTCCGCGCGGGTGAAAAACAAGGACGGCTGGGAGATCTCCTTCGAATCCGAAGGCCGGGTGCTCACCCGGAGCGGCTGGCGCGGCATGGGCTACGTCCAGCGCGACGGCCGCGAGCCCTTCGTCCACGAGCAGCTCTCGCTCGGCGTCGGAGAGTGCGTCTACGGCCTGGGCGAGCGTTTCACCGCCTTCGTCAAAAACGGCCAGGTGGTGGAGAACACCAACAAGGACGGCGGCACCGCCTGCGAGCAGGCCTACAAGAGCGTGCCCTTCTACCTCACGAACCGCGGCTACGGCGTGCTCGTCAACGAGGCGGGCCCCGTCTCCTTCGAGGTGGCGTCCGAAAAGGTCGCGCGCGTGCAGTTCAGCATCCCCGGCGAGAGCCTGGAGTATTTCGTGATCGCGGGACCGACGCCGAAGGAAGTGCTCGCCCGCCTCACCGCCCTGACCGGCCGCCCGGCCCTGCCGCCCGCGTGGTCCTTTGGCCTTTGGCTGTCGACCTCCTTCACGACCGACTACGACGAGGCGACCTGCACGAAGTTCATCGAGGGCATGAAGCAGCGCGACCTGCCCCTGCATGTCTTCCACTTCGACTGTTTCTGGATGCGCGAGTTCGACTGGTGCAACTTCGAGTGGGATCCGCGCGTGTTTCCCGATCCCGCCGGCATGCTCGCGCGTTTCCACGAGCGCGGTCTCAAGATCTGCGTCTGGATCAACCCCTACATCGGCCAGCGTTCCCGCCTTTTCGCCGAGGGCGCCGCGCACGGCTACTTCATCAAGCGCGCGAACGGCTGCGTCTGGCAGACCGATCTCTGGCAACCGGGCATGGCGATCGTCGACTTCACCAACCCGGCCGCCCGCGCCTGGTATTCCGCGCACCTCCGCCGCCTGCTCGACATGGGCGTGGACGCGCTGAAGACGGACTTCGGCGAACGCATCCCCACCGACGGCGTCGTCTACCACGACGGCTCCGATCCGGTGAAGATGCACAACCTTTACCCGATCCTCTACAACGAGTGCGTCTTTAACGTCATCCGCGAGGCGCGCGGCGAGGGCGAGGCGGTGCTGTTCGCCCGCTCCGCCTACGCGTCGAGCCAACGCTTCCCGGTGCATTGGGGCGGCGACTGCTGGTCCACGTTCGAGTCGATGGCGGAGAGCCTGCGCGGCGGCCTTTCGCTCAGTCTCTGCGGCTTCGGCTTCTGGAGCCACGACATCGGCGGCTTCGAGGGCACCGCGCCGGCCTCGGTCTACAAGCGCTGGGCGGCCTTCGGGCTCCTGTCCTCGCACAGCCGCCTGCACGGCGCCGGGAGCTATCGCGTGCCCTGGGTCTACGATGAGGAGGCCTGCGACGTGCTGCGCTTCTTCACGAAGCTCAAGTGCCGCCTCATGCCCTACCTCTGGGCCGCCGCGGTGCAGGCGCACCGCGAAGGCATCCCGACGATGCGCGCGATGATGCTCGAGTTTCCCGAGGAGCCGGCCTGCGACACGCTCTGCCGCCAGTATCTGCTCGGCGGCTCGCTCCTCGTCGCGCCGGTCTTCACGGATGACGGCACGGTGGACTTCTACCTGCCCGCCGGCCGCTGGACACACCTGCTCAGCGGAGAGGTGCGCGAGGGCGGACGCTGGTATCGCGAGCGGCACGGCTACCTCTCGCTTCCGCTCTACGTGCGCCCGGGTTCGCTGCTCGCCTTCGGCGCCGACGACACTCGGCCGGACTACGACCAGACGCGCGGCGCCACCTTCCGGCTCTACGAGTTGGCCGACGGCGCGAGCGCGGAGTGCCGGGTCCACGATCTCAAGGGCGTGTCCGTCGCCACCGTCCTCGCCCGCCGCACGGGCTGCGAGGTGGTCTTCGAAGTCCGGGGCGAGCTGCGCGACGCGAGTTTCGCGCTTGGCCAGGGAGCGCCCGTCGCGCTGCCGGCCGGAAGGAAGGATCTGAGCCTGCGCGGCTGATGTCCGTGCTCGTCGCAGGTTCGCCATGCCGAAAACACCCAAACAACCCAAAAAGCCCGGCCGCGCCGCCACCCTCGTCGACGTGGGGCGGGAGGCGGGCGTCTCGGCCATGGCCGCCTCGGCGGTGCTCAACGGCGTGCGCACCTCCTCGCGCATCGCGCCCGACACGCGGGCCCGCATCCTCGAGGCGGCGGCGAAGCTCGACTATCGGCCGAACGCGGCGGCGCGCGCCTTGATCCGCCGCCGGATGAACACGCTTGGAGTCGTCGCGGTCGTGGAGGCCGGGGATCTCAACCACTACTTCCTCGAGGTCTTCAACGGCGTGCTGAGCGCCGCGGCGCGCCACGGGCAGAACACCACGGTCTTCACCCTGCATGATTGGGAGCGCGACGCGCGGCGCATCGGCTCCTTCTGCGACGGCCGCATCGACGGCCTGGTGATGATCGCTCCGCTGATCAACCCGGAGGCGGCGTCCGCGCTGCCCACGCACACCCCGATGGTGACGATCCACGGCAACCACGCGCTCGACGGGGTGGTGAACCTCGATCCGGACGAGGAAACGGGCAGCTTCGCGCTGGTGTCGCGGCTGATCGAGCTGGGGCACCGCCGCATCCTGCACATGGCGGGTCCGTCCGGAATGCGAGGCGCGGAGCGTCGCGTGTCGGGCTACCGGCGCGCCTTGGAGCGGGCGGGGTTGCCTTACGATCCCGGGCTCGTGCTGGAAGCGGGCTTCAACATCCCGGACGGGCGAGAGGCGACCCGGCGCTGGTTGCTCTCCACGCCTTCGAGCAAGCGTGCCACGGCGATCTTTTGCGCCAACGACAGCGCGGCCTACGGCTGCGTGGAGGCGTTGTCCGCGGCGGGCCTGCGGGTGCCGGACGACGTGTCGGTGGCGGGCTTTGACGACACCCTGCTGGCGCGGGCCTGCGTGCCGCAGCTCAGCTCCGTGCGCCAACCCCTGCGGCGCATGGGCGAGCGGGCGGTCGAGATCCTGCTCGACCTGGCGCGCGGCGCGTCGGCTCCGCGGTCGCCGGAGCTGTTCCCGACCGAGCCGGTGATGCGCGCCTCGGTGGCAAGGCCGGCGAAGCCTGCACGGGGCGGATGAACCGGGCGTGCGGTCTCGACCCGCGGGGAGGGCCGGGGCCTATGGGGATGATTGCGGTTCCGCCACATCGGAAGGCGCGGGCAGGCGCACGGTGGAGCCCGTCGCGCCACGAGCCCGGCACGTGAAGCAGGCGGGGGATGCCGGGCATCCCGCACTCGTTGCGTTGCAGCCGCCCGATCAGCATATCCACGGCGGCCGCGCCTATCTCCTCCGAGTGTTCGTCGATCCCGGCCATTCCGGCCGGGGCATTGCTCAGTTCCAAGGCCGCCACGCCGAGGTCGGCGGGGACGTTCGCCGCCTGGGCTAACAGTGGGAGCATGTAGTGGGCGTCGTCCACGAGCACCGCGTCGGGGCGCTCTTGATCGAGCCAGGCGCGGAGAGTCGCCAAATTCAGCTTCTCCGGCGGCACGGAGAGGGCGGAGACGCGCCGCTCCGGCGGCAGGAGGTGGAGTTTCATCAAATGCGCGGCCACATACTGGTGCTCGGTGCGGATCGAGATGCCGGGGTTGGTGAAAAAGCCTATGCGGCGATAACCGCAGGACTCAAGGGCGGCCCAGGCGCAGTTGAAGTTGCGGAACGTGGCTGAGCAGGCTCGCGGCAAATTCGGTGGCGAGGTAACCGACCAGTTGTGTGCGCTCGGCGGCGCCGCGTGACGCCTGGGCATTAAAAAAGCCGCCGGGGAAACCCCGGCGGCTCAGTGGAACGAAAGGGATGGCCGGAGGCGGCGTCTCAGCTTTGGGCGCGGCGGCGGCGCAGGGCGACGAAACCGACCGCGGCCAAGCCGACGAGGGTCGCGGCGGAGGCGGGCTCGGGGACGGCGGTCACGAAGGCGAAGTCGTCGTAGCGGATGAAGTTACTCTGGACAAGCGACATGCTCACGATCGGGTTGATCGAGGTGCCGGAGATGCTATGGAAGAAATAGTCGTTGGCATTTGCTCCCGATGTGCTCGCGGTGGAGTTGTCTTGGAAGGTGACGGTGATCGAGGGAATGCGACTGACATCGTTCCGGTCCGCGCTGATGATTCCGATGCTGAGCAGCGGCTTGTCGAAAGTGAATGTCCGGGTTGACGCATCGCCGGTAAGACCAAGTTCGCCTGTGCCGGAAGTGGGCTCCCCGCCGACAACGCCTTGATTGATCGCGGTGCCTGTCATGGTCAGGACCAAGCTGTTTGCGAGCGAAGTCCCATACTTTAGGGTGATGGTTTCACTGGAATTGATGGTGAAGCCGCCGACAGTATCGAAATTCCACACACCGCCGGTGTCGTTGCTGAAAGCGGTGGAAATGATTGAGGAGAAGCTCGTTACGTCAGTGGAATTTCCCGTTGCCTCAAGGATGGGCGTCTTGCCGATCGGATTGATGACGCCCACCGTATCCACGGTGATAGAGGCTGCCTGAGAGGCTACGCTTGAAGCGAGGACAAGCGCGGCAGAGGATGCCAGGAGCGATAGTTTCGATTTCATAAGAACTTTTTGGGGATGTGTGTTTGGCGTGGCTGGAGATGAGCGGGTGTCGGGATCAGGTGAAGGACCAGCCCCTCGCTCGGTGGGTTTTCGGTCCTTTGACGATTCAGTAACCATGCCCCGCCTCCTGCTCAACCGGCGCAACGCTGACATCGTTCAGCCCGAGATGGCTCACCACAGCGGGAATCGACAAAAGCATTACGCGTTTCCCATTTTCATAAAACATGTTCCGTAATTGCCATCTCGGATGCTCTTCCTGGATTCTCCGCATGGATTTAGCGGTCAATCAATCGGGCCATGGTTCGGATTGTCTCGTGGCGATCCTCCGGCAATAGGAGCGGCCCAAGGCCCCCTGTCTGTCATTTCCGGCGAGCCGGGAAATAAACTCGGCCCCGTCGCTTGAGCCCTACGGGGAGAACGGGAAACTGCGCTGGGCCAGCGTTATTTAGGGAGGTCCTAAAAGGACACAGGAAGATGTTAGCTGTTTCTCTCCAATACGTAGCCGTAATGAGCTGCGGTTGAAAAAGGAGTTCGCGGACGGGCGCCTAAGGAGAATGAGCTTGACGATTTAGGTTTAGCGATAAATTGATGATTCATTCAGTGGATTTATCAATAAATCGCTCGATTTGGCCCCCCCGTCCCCGCCCTTAGGTTCCCGACCGAGTCCAGCTTTCCCGCCAGCAACCCCATGAAAACACATCAACACCACACGCAACACGTGTCCCGGACGACTCGTTCCCTCATTGCCGCCTGCGCAATGCTGGGTTCCGCGATCAGCGCCATCGCCGCCGATCCCTTGTATCAATGGAATTTCAACAGCGCCAGCGGCGCCAACACCGGCACCGCCGCCGGTGGAACCTTGGCGGCCAATGTCGGCGCGGGAACCACCGGATCGTTCGCCGGCTCGGGTGTTTCCGGGCTGGGCGGAGACAGCTCCTTCCAGGCGAGCAACGCCAACGACAACTGGTGGGGGACCGATCTCGGCAACGCCGCCGCGGTGAGCAATCTGGATCTTGGCGCCCTCGGCAATCGGTTCACGATCACCCTTTGGATAAAGCGGAGCGGCGGTAACAATGCAGACGTGCTCAATATCGGTTCCACGGCCACTCCTTCGTCCTCGTCCAATCCCGGTATTTCCATCGGCCTCTATGGCACTTGGGACAATGGCGTTGGCGTTGGCGTCAACGGATACAGTGCCGGAGTCAGCGATCCCTGGAGCGCGGGGACCGATAACGACTGGGTATTCATGGCCTTCGCTTATGACGGCACCGCAGGCATCTGGTGGGCTCCCGACATGAACACGCTCTATGGCCAACACCGCAACGGCGTGGTGGTCACCGGCGACATGGTCACTTCGGCCAGCACCGTGACGGGAGTTCCCGTTCATACCGGCGACTGGAGCACCGCCGCCGGCACCCCCTCGGTCGGCGCCACCGCCACTGCCTACCTTGGAAACAACGGCGCGGGCACCTCTGGCTTCAGCGGCAATCTCGACGACATCCGCATCTACAGCGGTTTGCTCACCCTCCCCGAGATCGAGGCGGTCCGCCTCGAAGCGGTGCCGGTGCCCGAGCCTTCGGCCGCCGCGCTCCTGATGGGCGGCTTCGGACTGTTTGCCGCGCTGGGCCGTCGTCCTGGAAAGCGGCGCTAAACCGTTTCGCGCTCCCTGTCGGGATTGGTTCCCGACAGAGTTAATCGATTCTTCAAACTCCTGCGCGGCCCATCGAGTGGCTGCGCGGGAGTTTTGTTTTTGGAGCGAAACGCGTAGGCGTTTCGCGGACAGGGTTTCCGTCCACGGCACGGCCGTCCAAGGCACGGCCCGGCGTGGGCGGGCGGAACGAGGGACGCGCGATCACGGATCGGAAACGCCCTTGGGCCAGCGCTCGAAGGCGGGGCCGGACGCGGGGACGACGCTTACGTTTTCGAGGACGAGGTCCGGCGCGTGGACCAACTTGGCGCCGCGTTTCGAAGCAAATGACGCGTTTCTAAGGACGATCTCGCCCAAGGCCATCTCAGGCAGGCCCCATAGGGCGATCGAGTTGTCGGAACCGGCGCAACGGACGTTCTCGATGCGGATGTTTCTCCAGCGAGGCGTGGTTGCGGTGACGGCGACAGGCGATTCGAGGCCGGGCTGTTTCGGCTCCTTCGGATAATAGCTGGAAATGAAGACGGGATGTTTGACGGCTCGCATATCAAGATCGCGGTAAGTCAGGTTCTCCACCAGACCGCCGCGTTCGCGGGATGCTTTCATACGGATGCCGCAGGAGGTGCCGTCGAAGGTGATGCGCTCGGCGAGAAAGTTGCGGATGCCGCCGATGGTGTAGCTGCCGATCGTGAGCCCATGGCCAAAGCCGAACGCGCAATCTCGAACGACGATATTCTCGCACATGGGGTAGGGCGCCTTCCGTCCGGTGTGCGTGCGCACGACGAGGTTGTCGTCGCCGGTGGAGATCTTGCATCCGGTGATGAGGTAATTGCGTCCGGACAGGTTGATCCCGTCGGTGTTGGGCGACTCGTCGGGCGCCTCCAAGGTCAGGCCGCGAATCCGGACCTCTTCGCACATGCTGAGACTGACGTGGCTGTTGGGCGGGTTGGCGATGGTGAAGTCGTGAAGCTCGACCCGCTGGCAATCGGAGAAAGTGAAAATCTGGGGCCGGCTGGCGATCTCCTTGGCGTGGAATGCCCGCCACCACGTTTCGCCGTGGCCCTGGATCATGCCCGGACCGGAAACGCGAATGTCGGTCGCGCCTCGGGCGGTGAAGACGCTTTCGTAGCGTTTTTCGCCGGCGGGATATCCTTGTTCCCGATTCTGCACATGGAGGACGACGCCCGCGGAAAGGTGCAGCTCCAGATGCGAGGCGAGCGTGGTCGGTCCGATCCAATAATCCCCCGGCTCCACAACGAGGCGGCCGCCACCCTGGGCGGAGACATGGTCGACCGCGGCCTGCAGCTTGGCCGTGACGGGCGCGCTTGCGCCTGGCGTTACGCCGAGCTTCGCGGCCGAGAATGCACGGTCCGGGATCCGGGCCGAAATCGGAGTCAAGCTGGCCAAGCTCGTTGGCGGTGTTGAATCGGCGGAAACGAGCGTTCCGGCCAGTGTCAGGCCAAGCAGGCAGGGCAGGAGACGAAAAATGACGCGTGGCATGGGTTGAATGGGCTCGGGCGGAGGGGCGGACGACGCCAAGCGGATGGGGGGATTCAACACGCACATCTGGCGATGGTAAGCTTGTCAGGCATTCACATCGTTGCCGCTTGGTGGGATATTAGGACCTCCCATTATAGGGATAGCGGACGAAGATCATATCCGCGGCAGTTTCGCCTGCGCACCGCGCTCCTCCGCCCACTCGAAAAAGGCATGACAAAAAGAGCTCGGCTCGGTCTCACACGTTACACTTTGATGGAGCCTTGGTAATGTGAAAACATCGATCTTATTCAACGATGTGGTCAGCGAGGTTTTTGTCGTTTGCCGCCGTGGAGGTTTCGTGGGCGGACCAAAGGACACTCCTTTTCTCCCGGCGCGTTCCCGCCGCCTGCTCCCGCCCCATCGCCATGCATACCTCTTGCCGTTTCTCCGCTCCGGCCCGGCCTCTTTCCCGCCGGGCCTTTACCCTGATCGAGCTGCTCACGGTCATTGCGATCATCGGCATCCTTGCAGCGATCATCATTCCGACGGTGGGCAAGGTGCGCGCGACGGCGCGCAAGGCCCAGTGCGTCTCCAAGCTGCGCGAATGGGGCACGGCCGTCCGCTTGATAAGCAATGATTACAAGGGGCTGGTTCCGCTAAGTCAGGATCTGGGGACGGGCACCGTTATCTACAGCCCGTATTTCAGCCAGAAGACCATGCTATTGCCCGACGGGTCGGTGAAGAGCTCGCAGGAGCTGATGTCCCGTTGCCCCACCGCGACAAGCGATTCGACCGACACGACCCTGTTTATGCGTCGTTGCTACGGCTTTGGCCGGCCGAGCGACACCCCGTGGAACAAGCACAACCTCAATATGTTTGGGTCCACGGTGGATAAACCGATAACCGCCTACAACATAGGCCATGCCGCCACGCCTTCCCGCCAGTTGCTGATGATCGAGCTCGCCCCTGGCAATGATGGCGCGCTTGTCGATAACGGCGACCAGCTCGCCACCAAGGTCCGCCCGATCCAGATCGACAATGCCAAGCAGCGGCATGGCGGCGTGGCAAACGTCCTGTTTCTGGACGGGCATGTGGAGACGCTTTCCGCCGCAAAAACGGATTACTCCGGTGACAACGTGGCCACCATTGATCGATGGTTCAAACTGAAGTAGGCCCTTAATCCGGCCCGGGATAACCTCCATCGATCATCTTGCCTTTCTTCATGTCCACATCCGGGCCCGCCGTTTCGTCCGCCGCCAAAAGCTCATCCGCCGGCCATGTGCGCTGGACCGTATGCGGGCTGCTTTTTCTCTCCGTCGCGATCAACTATATAGATCGGAATATCATCGGCATCCTGAAGCAGCCATTGAGCGAGGAGCTGGGTTGGAGCGAGACGGACTACGCCCACATCGCCTCGGCTTTTCAGGTGGCCTATGCGTTTGGCTATTTGTTCGGCGGCAGGGTCATCGACCGTCTCGGGGTGAAAAAAGGCCTGCCGTGGTTTGTGCTGGTCTGGAGCTTGGCTGCGGCGGCGCACGGTTTGGTCGGGTTTATTTCGCCGACGGCGCGTTTCTCCTTCGATTTCGGATGGCTCGGCATGGCCGCCGGTTGGTCAATCCCGGCGACCGTGCTGGGATTCATGTCGGCGCGCATGGCTTTGGGATTGGCCGAGGGCGGGAATTTTCCTGGCGCGATCAAAACGGTGGCGGAGTGGTTTCCCGTGCGGGAGCGAGCCCTTGCCACCGGAATTTTCAACGCGGGCACCAACGTCGGCGCGGTGCTGTGTCCGCTCATGGTGCCTTGGCTTTGCGGTCATCTGGGTTGGGCGATGACGTTCTATATCACGGGTGCGCTCGGCTTCGTATGGCTCGTGCTGTGGTGGTGGCTTTATGACGCGCCCGAAAACCACCCGCGCATCTCGCCCGGGGAGCTGGCTTATATCCAGGCGGATCAGCCCGTTTCCACGAGCAAGCCGCAAGTGGTCCCGTGGCTGTCGCTTTTTCGTCATCGTCCCGTCTGGGCCTATCTGATCGCCAGTATTCTCGCGGGCCCGGTGTGGGGAATCTACATGTTCTACTTTCCGGACTTCATGCAGAAGACGTTCAAGCTCGGGCTGGCGGACGTGGGGAAGTGGACCGCGTTGTTCTATTTGTTCGCTTCCTTGGGTGGAGTGGGAGGCGGCTGGCTCGCGGGGTGGCTGATCGGTCGCGGCTGGTCGGTAAACAAGGCCCGGAAATGCACGCTGCTCCTGTGCGCCATGGCGGTCGTGCCCATCTTTCTGGCGCCTTACGCGCCCTCGGCTTTCGTCGCCGTGCTGATCGTGGGCTTGGCGGGCTCCGCCCACCAGGGCTGGTCGGCCAATCTTTTTAGCATCGTTTCCGACACCATGCCGAAAAACGCCGTCAGCTCGACGGTCGGGCTGGGAGGCTTCGTGTGTTTCCTGACCGGGGCGTTCGTGGCGGAGATGATCGGCGTCGTGCTCCAACGCACCGGCAGCTACACGCTCATCTTCTCGGCCGCCTCGTCTCTCTACCTGGTTTCGCTGGCGCTCGTGCATCTCCTGGTGCCTCGGATCGGAGCCAAGACGACCTGAGCGGCCGAGCGAGGCGACCCGGGCGAAAGGGCGCGAGGTTTTCAACGATGCGAACGGCATCGTTCCCACGCCCTGGTTCGCCATCGGTTTCGCTTCGGCCCGGCGGTGCGACGACCGCCGCAGACCTACTTTTTTCTCTCAATGTCGATTTCTTCCGTTGGTCCGCAGTTCGAAGATGTGGTCGCCGTTTCGACGGCGTTCACCGAGCCCGCATTTCCGGCGGGCCGCGCTCCTTGGATTTCCGATCAGGGCGACGGCACCTATCGCAATCCCGTCCTGCACGCGGATTATTCGGATTTGGACGTTGTCCGGGCAGGGGACGATTTCTGGATGACGGCATCGAGTTTCAGCCATGTGCCGGGCCTGCCGATTCTCCATTCCCGAGACCTCGTGAACTGGAGTCTCGCGAACCACGCGCTGCCCGAGCTGACACCGCTCGAACACTTCAAAACGCCGCGCCACGGCGAGGGCGTGTGGGCGCCGGCGCTGCGTTATCACGACGGTCGGTTTTGGATTTTCTACGGGGATCCGGATTTCGGCATCTATGTGGTGGCCGCGGATGATCCTCGGGGAAAATGGAGCCCGCCCTTCTTGCTCAAGGCGGGGCGGGGCCTGATCGATCCCTGCCCGTTGTGGGATGCCGACGGCCGCGCCTGGCTGGTGCACGGCTGGGCCAAGAGCCGGGCTGGCATAAAGAACCGGGTGACCTTGCACGAGATGAGCGCCGACGGCAGAAGCCTGCTCGACGAGGGACGGGTGGTGATCGATGGCGACCTCATGCCCGGCTGGCATACGATCGAAGGTCCGAAGATCTACAGGCGGGGCGGATGGTATTACATCTTCGCGCCGGCCGGCGGTGTCGCCGAGGGTTACCAGGCCGTCTTTCGCGCCACCGATATTCGCGGGCCGTATGAAAGCCGCATCGTCCTCGCCCAAGGCTCCACTCCCGTGAACGGACCCCACCAAGGTGCGTGGGTGGACACGCCTTCCGGGCAGGATTGGTTTTTGCATTTTCAAGAGCTCCCCGCGCACGGCCGGGTCGTGCATTTGCAGCCCATGCGATGGAAGTCCGACGGCTGGCCGGCCATGGGTTCGGAGTCCGATCCCTCCGGCCCCGGAGAGCCGGTGTCGATCCACCCCAAGCCCGGCGTGCCGGAGTTTGCGCTGTGCGTGCCGGCGACGAACGACGGCTTCCCCGCCGGCCGCCCCGGCTTGCAGTGGCAGTGGCAGGCGAATGCCGATGCGGATTGGATCGCCGCCCGCCCGCGTGGGCACGCCGGTCTGCGACTGCGCGCGGTGCCCGCGCCGGCGGCGCGTTCGCTCTGGCTCGCGCCGAATCTGCTGTTGCAGAAATTCCCCGCCCCCGAGTTTTGCGCGGAGGTGACGCTGGCGGTGCCGGAGGGCGCGCCGGCCGGAATCTCGGCCGGTTTGATCGTATTCGGTTACGACTACGCCTGGATCGGGCTGCGCGGGAGCACCGACGGCGGCCTCGAGCTCGCGCACTCGTTGTGCATGGGCGCGGACAAGGGCGGTCAGGAGCGCATGACGCAAGGGGTGCCATGGCCGGCCGGACGTCCGGTGAGATTGCGCGTGGTGGTGGGGCCCGATCGCGGCTGCCGTTTCTATTTTCGCGAGGCGGCGGCGAACGCCGGTTTCACGGAGCTGGGCGCGTCCTTCACCGCCTCGTCGAGCAAGTGGGTGGGGGCGAAGGTCGGCGTCTTTTGTGCGAAACCGGCCGGAAGCGTTGAAGAGGGCCACGCCGATTTCTCGGCCTTCGAGGTGAGCTAGGCCGTGTTTTGTGAATAAATCAGCCCGTCGCCGGTGCCCTGCGGGGAGAGTGGGAAATCACGCTGGGCCGGCGTTGCGAAAGGCGGCATGGGCCTTCGGCCCGCCTCCGCCTAAGTCGCCTTGGCCGGCCATGGGGACCCGAATAGGTTCGGTTTTCATTTTAGTGATCGCCGCCAGAATAGATCCACATTGGCTCCGTCTGGCCTGCGCGCTCAAAGCCGCATTTCTTATAAAAGTCTATGGCGCGGCCGTCGGCGGTAAGCATATGCATGTGAAAACCCGCATATTTTTGCTTCATTATTCTCATTATTTCCGTCCCGATTCCCCTTCCTTGATAATCGGGCAAAACGAGAAGATGTGGATAATAGACGACCAGAAACCCGTCTGAAATCGCATTCCCTAGGCCAATCAGTTTTTCGCCGTCCCACGCGCAGATCAACGAATGCGAATTTCTCAGCGCATTCAAGAGCAGTTCCGGCTTGTTGGCGGAAGACCAGT
>CAMLQS010000018.1 GCA_946482165.1 uncultured Verrucomicrobiota bacterium
GGGCGATGGCGTAGGAGCCTTGGCCGAAGTAGTTCAACAGAAGGCCGGGGCAGACCACCCAGTGCCAGGCGCGGGCGATGCTGGCTCGGCCGAAGTGTCCCATGTCGGCGTAGAGGGCCTCGGCGCCCGTGATGGTGAGGACGATGGAGCCGAGGACTCCGGCGGCCTGGGCGGGGTGGTGCCAGAGGAGGCGGAACCCGTGGAGGGGGTTGATGGCGGAGAAGACCTGAGGGGAGTCGAAGAGGTGCCAGGCGCCAAGAAGGCCGAGCACGGCGAACCACACGAGTATGACAGGGCCGAACACGACGCCGATGGCGCGGGTTCCTTTGCGCTGCACGAGAAAGAGGCCGGCGAGGATCGCGACCGCGATGGGGACGACGTAGCGTTCGAGCGCGGGGTTGAAGCTTTTGAAACCTTCGGCTGCGCCGAGGACCGAGATGGCGGGGGTGATGATGCCGTCGCCGTAGAGCAGCGCCGCGCCGAAAAGGATGAGGAGGGTGGGGAGGCCGAGTCCTCGGCGCGCCACGGAGCCGGCGGAGGAGGATTCGGCGGAGGCGGGCGCGGGGTTGGCACCGAGGGCGAGGAGGGCGAAGATGCCGCCTTCGCCGTGGTTGTCGGCGCGGGTGACGAAAGTGATGTATTTGAAGCTGACGGTGAACATCAGCGTCCAGAGCATGAGGGAGAGCACGCCGATGACGCCCTCCGAGCGGCCGACATCCGGCAGATAGTGCAGGCACTCGCGCATCGTGTAGAGCGGGCTGGTGCCGATATCGCCGAAGACGACGCCGAGCGCGCCGAGGCTTAGGCCGAGCTGGGCGCGGCGGGAGAGCTTGGTCGGCGCGTGGGCGGTGCTCATGGGGAGGGATCGCGAAGGGAATGGGAAGCTTCGCGAGCCAAAGGCTCGGGAGTCAACGAGGGCGATTCCATGCCGGATCGCAAGTGGCTGGCGCGGGCGGCGCGGAGGAGGCCTCGATGTCGCGTGCGCAATGTTCGTATTACGAACATTGCGCCTTCGGCGCGCACGTTGGCCACCGGCGACGATTACACGATGGCGGAGGCGGCGTTGACGCGCCGGGCGGCTCGGGCAGCGTGATCCCTTTACCCATGAGCCAGACCACCGCTTGGAAACGCGTTAAGGACTACTCCGACATCATCTACGAAAAGGCGGACGGGATCGCGAAGGTGACGATCAATCGCCCGCATCGTCGCAACTCGTTCACGCCCGACACGGTGCACCAGATGTATGAGGCGTTTCTCGACGCGCGCGAGGACCCGAAGGTCGGCGTCGTGCTGCTGACGGGAGCCGGGCCGCACACGGACGGGAAATATGCGTTTTGCGCGGGCGGCGACCAGGGTGTGCGCGGCCCCGCAGGCTATGTCGGCACCGACGGCGTGCCGCGTCTCAACGTGCTCGATCTGCAAAAACTCATCCGCTCGATGCCGAAGGTGGTGATCGCGCTGGTCGCGGGCTACGCGATCGGCGGGGGGCACGTGCTCCATGTGGTGTGCGATCTGACGATCGCGGCGGACAACGGCGTGTTCGGCCAAGTGGGGCCGCGCATGGGTTCTTTCGACGCGGGCTTCGGCAGCAGTTATCTGGCACGGCTGGTGGGGCAAAAGAAGGCGCGCGAGATCTGGTATTTGTGCCGTCAATACAGCGCGGGCGAGGCGCTCGACATGGGGCTGGTGAACGCGGTGGTGCCGGTGGCGGAGCTCGAGGCGGAGGGCGTGAAGTGGGCCAAGGAGATTCTCGGGCATTCGCCGCTGGCGATCCGCGCGCTGAAGAGCGCGTTCAACGCGGAGCTCGACGGGCAGTCGGGCATCCAGGAACTGGCGGGCAACGCGACGCTGCTCTATTACATGAGCGAGGAGGCGAAGGAGTTTCACGGGGCGCAGCGCGAGAAGCGCAAGCCGGACGCGCGGCGTTTCCCGTGGCTGCCGTGAGGCGGCGGGAGGCATCGGAGATGTGTGCGCCGGCCCGCGGATCGGCGGCGCGAGATGGGTGCAAAAAAGGGCGGGCCGCGAGGCCCGCCCTTCTTGCCGCGGCGTAATGGGCCGAAGCGGAGCGACTAGTCGACAGACGGAGCGGCGGCGGGTTTCCGGTAGAAGGGTTCGCCAAGAATGATGCGGAGCTCGACCATGCCATCGGACGCGTAGGGGCCCGAGGCGTGGAAGGTGCCGCCAAGGGGACAAACGACGGGCCCCGAGGTGCGGTCGCTGCCGACGACGACTTTGTTGTAGCGGTTGGTGTAGGTGATGAGACCGGTGGCTTCGAGCGTGCCGGCGGGGCGGGCGCCGCGGGCGGCGAGCCCTTGGGTCAGTTGGGCGAGGCGGCGCACGCGGGTGGTGTGGGCGACGACGGTGGCCGCGGGAACGGTCAGGCGGCTCGTGTCGGACGAAGCGACGAAGCCGGAGGTCGGCGCGAGGGAGATGGCGATCTCGGATGCGGGCTCCCGGATGGCGCCGGTCAAGGCGTGCCGCGCGACGATTTTGAGCGAGGAAAGGGTGTCGGTGACTTCGGAGTTGTCGCCGTCTTCCGTGGCGACGGCGGCGTTGCCTTGCGCGACCAAGGTCCAGTTCGCCAGCGACGTGATGTTGTTCGACTTGAGGATGGAGCGAAGGAGATCGGCGGTGTCGAAGATCTCGTATTTCAGCGCGGTTTTGTCGCCGGAGGCGCTGGTGTCGACGGAGCGGGTGATCACCATGTCGTAGGTGACGGGAAGGAAATAATCGACCGAAGCCAGGTCCTCCGCGCGGCCATGGGCGGCGCCGAAGAGGCAGGCGGCGAGGATCGAGAGTGAAAGGAAGCGTGACATGACGGGTGGTAAGCGGGTGAGGAGCTTGCGGGACTTCTTACATCGCGGCGCCGAGATTGGGGGCGTCGCCAAGCACCGTGATGACGACATCCGAGCCGAGGCTGCTTCCGGGGACCGTGTTCAGATCGCCGGAATTGCCCAGGATAAGGGTGCCCGAGCCGGAGCCTTCGGAGGAGGCGCCCGGCCCTTCACTGGGATCGGTGGGGGTGGGGGAAGGGGACACGAAGACCGAAGCGTCGACGCCGTAGGAAGCTCCGATACGGAGAGTGACGCTGATGATCGCGTCCGGGTTGTTCTCGGAATCGGAAACATTGGTGGCTCCGTAGCCGACGAAGAGATCGCTCTTGGGGCGGTAGACCGCGGTCGTTGCGCCGGCGGGGCGCACATATTGGCCGGTGCCGAACAGGACGCCGGTGGCGGTGCCGCCATTGGTCTCAAAGCGGTCGTCTCCGGACGTGCCGAGACCGCCGAGCGTGAGTTGCGCCAGGGACTTGTGGGTGTCGGAGCCGGCGACGATTTTCTCGGCGCGGCGGGTCAGGTTTTGGGCGACGTAGGGGTCTGTGAGTTCGAGGCTGAGAACGCTGTCGGGAATGAGAACGGGAATCTCTCCTTTTTTGCGCGCGAAGAATTTATAGCCGTTGCCGGTCCCGGGCCAGTTTGCCCAGACGGCGACGAGCGACCAGCCGGAGAGCGAAGTGTTTTCGCCGACGACCGCGCGGAGCACCATTCCGTTGCCATAGCGGGCCGACTCAAAGGGGGTCGTGACGTTGACGTCGGCGTCGTTGGGCCGGTCCACAGGGTCTTTGGGAATGCCGGTGCGGACGAACGTCGCGGTGATCGTCACGGGCGCTTGGGAGACGCGCAGGTTGTCTTGCGCGAGGAGGGGCTGGACGGAGAGGAAGGCGGCGAGGCCGAGGAGCGCTAAACGCATGGGGGTGATGACTGAAGAGGGAGGAGGGCGGAGCAAACCTTAGTTTTTCGCGTAACGGAAATAGTAGATCGCGAGCACGACAAAGCCCGCCAACGCGAAGGCTGCGCCGAAGAGCGTGAGGCAGCCGCGTTTGGCCGCCTGGGGATCGAGGGCTTCGGTGGCGCGGTATTTTTCGATGATCTCGTCGGCACGGGTGTTGGCGAGAGCGACACTGGAATCGAGCTGAGTTTCGGCGTTGGCCGAAGAGGTTTCGGTAGTCGAAGCCGACGGAGGAGCGGGCGACAGGGCGGCGGGAGCGACGTCGGGCGCAACGACGGGCGAAGGAGCTTGCCCGGCGCCCGCGGCGGTGAGTTCGGCGTCGATCCAAGCGAGATGTTGGGCGACCAAGGCGCGCTGGCGTCGGAGTTCGGCAAGGCGGTCGGGCGACATGGGTTGGGGGAACGGTCTATTTCAACAAACCCACGGGCGGGACGCCCATGCCACAAAAAAACGCCGACTCCGAAAGGAGTCGGCGCATGAAAGCGACGGAATCGGGGGCGTGTTTAGACGACGGCGACCTTGCGGCGGGCTTTGTCGAATTGGACGACGCCATCCTTGAGGGCGAAGAGGGTCCAATCGCGGCCGGTGCCGACGTTTTCGCCGGCGTGCAGCTTGGAGCCGCACTGACGGACGATGATGTTGCCGGCGATGACGGCTTGGCCGCCAAACTTCTTTACGCCGCGGCGCTTGCTGTGGGACTCGCGGCCGTTGCTCGTTGTGCCTGCACCTTTTTTATGGGCCATGACTTAGTTCTCCTGTCGAGGGTTGCGGTTACTGTTAAAAAATTAGGCGGAGATGGTCTCGATCTTGATGACGGAGAGCTCCTGGCGGTGGCCGCGCTTGCGCTGCATGCCCTTGCGCTTGCGCTTCTTGAAGACGATGACTTTGTCGCCGCGCTTGTTTTCGAGGATCTTGGCGGTCACTTTCGCGCCCGCGAGGGTGGGGGTGCCGACCTTGAAGGAGGCGCCTTCACCAGCGGAGAGAACCTCGGTGATCTCGACAATGGAACCGGCCTCGGTGTTCGGGAAACGGTTGACGAAAAGGACGTCGCCTTCGGTGACGGCGAACTGCTGACCCTGAGTTTTGATGGTCGCTTTCATGGAAATAAAGGCGAGAACACAGGCTTTTGCGGGAAGGCGTGCAAGGACTTTTTGGCGAAATCGCGCGCCGGTCCGGAAATCTCCCGGTGTCGGGAAACATCGGAGTGGCGAGGGAGGGAACACCCCTTGCCGGAGGCTCCGGCGTGGAGCGGCAAAGGGTCGATATCGGCCGCCGCATCCGCACAATGAGGGGCTCGGTTACGCAAGGATAGAAGCCGAGCGGGACGAGACCGGCTTGGGATGGCCTCCGAGGCCCGCCCGCTCGTCGAACGCGCTGATTGATTCGTCAGCTGTCGCCGAGAAATGTGCGGGCGCGGACAAGATCGTCGGGCACCAAACCGTGGCCGGCGTGGGGATGAAGGTGGGTTTCGACTGTGGCGCCGCCTGCGCGAAGCAACTCCGCGAGGCGAGGCGGATGGTCGAGCGAAACGATGGGATCTTGGGCTCCGTTGAGCAGAAGCACGCGGCGACCGGCGAGGGAACCGGGCGCCGCGGGGTGTTCGAGCACGACCATGGGGCGAAGCAAGATGGCGCCCGCGAGCGGCACGTCGGGACGCAGTTGCAGCAGGGCGGCGGCGGCGTTCGCGCCATTGGAAAAGCCGAGCGCGACGAGGCCGCGCGGGGACGTGTTTAGCTGATATCGAAGCAGGGAGGCGGCGATGAAGCCGGCGAGTTCCTCGATGCGCGGCACGACCGCCGCCGGATCGAACACGCCCTCGCCGAGACGCGGGAAAAAGCGCGCGGCGCCATGTTCGTTGACGTGGCCGCGAGGCGAGAGGATTGCCGATCCCGGGGAGATTCGGTCGGCGAGGGCGACGAGATCGTTCTCGGTTCCGCCGGTGCCATGAAGAAGCAGCAGGGGCGGATGATCGGATGCGGTCGCTGGGCGAAAGAAATGAGGCCAGTCGGTGTGCATAACGGACTTTACGTAGAAGTGGTTTAGCGGTGGGCCCGCCGCTCGTAAGCGGTGTGTCAATTCCGCAGGGAGCGACCTGCCGGGGAGAAAAAAACAGGAAGTAGGTTCAATCGCGGCGTCTCGAAACGGTATGATAGCCCCTTCGCCCGTCATGCCCGCCGCCAAACGCGCTTCCATCGCCGCCAAATTCCTTCCCGGGGGCAAGCGGGGCTATGTCTTGCTTGGCTTGGTCTTGGCGCTTGCCGGATCGGGCTGGTGGTATCGTTGGCCGTCGGAGATCGCGGCGGCGCCATCGGTGGCGGTCGAGGATGAGCTGACAACATTGACCGGGCCCTGGGGCGAGCTCCTGTGCCGGACGGTCAACCTCGAGCAGCCCGCGGAATACGTGGCTTTCGACAAACCCGATTGGAACGGGCCGCGCTGGCATTTCGGAACGCGCTCGGCGGCGCAGGTGGAGCAGGCTCTCCTGCAAACCGGGGCGGATCGGGCCTGGGTGTCGCGAGCGCTTGCGTCCGTTCAGCCGGAGACGGGTGGAAAACTCGTCCTGAAGCCCGATGACGACACCGTGCTCGCGCTGGGCGAGGAGGTCCGCGCCAAGGTGTATCTGCTCCTGGCGGACGAGCCTTTGAACCGCGGTCAGGCGGCGCCGCTCTATGTCGCGCAAGGGGAGATCGTTCGCTTCTTTCGCGGAAAGTTTCCCGAGGCGAAGGGACTTGAGGAGTGGGCGCGGCGACTGGCCTACCGGCGCAACGGCTACCTGTATTTTAGCGACATGGAGGTGCTCGCGCGGCTCGCGGGTTTGAACGATGCGGAAAGGACGCGGCTGCGTCTCGCCGTGAGCGCTGCGCCGGTCGTGATGGCGCGTTTGAAGGTCGGGGTTGAAAGCAATACCGACTCCTTGGTGAACTATTGGGGTGTCTCGATGCCCGGGGTGTTCGTCAAAGACGTCCGGCCCTTGTTTGACGCGCAGCGTCAGCTCGCCGAGGGCGGCACGGTGAGTATTCTCCATGTCCTTCCGCCCCTGGCGCGCGCGAATCTCTACACTACGCCGCTCACCCCGAAGAACGGGGATGCGCTGCCGGACTGCCATTTCACGGCCCTGAATTTCTTCAACCACACGCCCGATCCCCGGCTTTCCGAGCAGGCCTACGCGAGCCGGTATTTGTCCGAGAACTACTACGAGATCGGGGCGCCGGGCCGGCCGGGCGATTTGGTGGTCCTCGTCAACCCGCAGCACCAGATAGTCCACTCCGCGACCTACCTCGCGGGCGACGTCGTCTACACCAAGAACGGGATAAACCTGGGGCAACCGTGGGTGTTGATGCATCTCGATGATATGGTCGGGATTTACTCGATCAAGGAACCGCTGCGCGCCGCCTACATGCGCAAGCGGACGACTTGAATGCCGCGCCTAGACCGGCAGAGGTTCCAGGCGGGCTTGGATCGCGGCGCGGTGCGGTTCGTAGTGGGCGGGCAATTTCAGCGTCGTGCCGAGTGTGTCGACCGTTTCGTCGATCAGGAAGCCGGGCGCGTCGGTCGCGATCTCGAAGAGCACGCCACCCGGTTCGCGGGCGTAGATGGAGTGAAAATAGTTTCGATCCATCTGCGGGCTGACGCTCAGGCCGGCGGCGCGCCACTCCGCCTGCGCCGCCAGCTCGTCCGCGTCGTCGGCGACGCGAAACGCGACGTGGTGGATGGTCCCCGCGCCAGGCTGGCCGCGAGGAGCGGACGGCGCGGCGATCAGATCGACGTAGGTTCCCGGGCCGCTTGCGGCGACTGCATGGCGCACGCGCGTCTCGTCCGAGGCGGCGGAGGCGCGAGCGGTTTCGCGGAAGCCCATGCGATGGACCAGGAGCCGCGCGCTGCGAGCGGAGTCTGCGTGCGTGAGCGTCACGGAGTGAAAACCGCGAAGCCCGTGCGCCACCGGAATCTCGGGATGCGCCCAGGGCGGACGCGCATCGGGCTCCGATGTCGCGACGATTTCGAGGCCGAGACCGTCGGGATCTTCGAAGCGAAGCACCGTTTCCCCGAAGCGGGTTTCCTCGGTAACGGCTACCCGCTGGGCGGCGAGGCGCTCGCGCCAGAACGCGGCCGAGGCCGCGGGCACCGACCAGGCGATGGCGGTTGCCTGTCCGGGGCCGGCGCGACCCCGGCCATGGCCGGCCCAGTAGAAGAACGTGAGGGCGGACCCAGGCGTGCCCACCGTGTCCCCGAAATAGAGATGGTAGGTGGAAGGGTCGTCAAAGTTGACCGTGCGCTTGATGAGCCGCAGCCCGAGGACGCGGGTGTAGAAGGCCATGTTGGCGGCGACGTCGCCGGCCATCGCGGTGATGTGATGGAGGCCGAGGATTTTCATGGTAAAACGAGGCGGAGAGTTGAGACTTGGGAGGGGTGATCCGCCCGGCGGGTGGATCAGGCGCGTTTGGTCGGAGCGGGCTTGGCGAGGCGGGCGTCGATCGAGAGGGCGCCGCCGCCGGTGAAGACGAGGGCCACGGCGATCAGGAGAAGCGTGAGCGGATACTCCATGCCGGCGGGGGCGAAGAAGGCGGAGCGGTGCGCGGTCCAGATCGCCACGCCCATGATTACGGCGGCCTGGGCGGCCGCGAACCGGGTGAGGAGGCCGAGCAGCAGGAGAATGCCGCCGAAGAATTCGCCGCCGCCGGCCAACGCGGCGTGCAGGTGGCCGGGACTAAGGCCGAGCTGGGATTCGAAAAACTTGGCGGTGTTTTCGAAGCCGTAGCCACCCCACCAGCCGAAGAGCTTTTGGGCGCCGTGGGCGAAGAAGACCGTGCCAAGGGCGAGGCGGAGCGCGACAGGGGCGGCGGCGGCGGAGTCGGTGCGAAGGATGCGGGCGAGGATGCTCATGGGAGGATGGTGTTGGTTGTATTCTGTTTGATGTTGAACTAATCGGGAAGGGGAAAGAAGCGGGTATCAGGCCGTGCGGGTGGAGTCGGAGCGGCCGCGCCCGAGCTTTTTGCAGAGTTCGGCGAGCATAGCCTGCTCAGCCGGACTAAGGTGGGCGAACTCCGCCGTGATCGCGGCGGCGACCCGGGGGAAAAGCGCGGAGATGCGCGCGCGACCGGACTTGGTGAGCGACACGATCGAGCGGCGGGCGTCGTCGCGATCGCGTTCGCGGGAGATCAGGCCGTCGCGCTCGAGATTGGAAAGAACGAGAGTGAGATTGCCCGCGCTCTTGAGGATCTTCTGGGCGATCTCGCCGGCGCAAAGCGGGCCGCGATGGTAAAGCGCCTCCAGCACGCCGAACTGCGTGATCGTCAGGTCGCCGAGAAGGCCGTGCGCACGGGCCGTCACGGTCTCGGAGGCCCGCATCAACTTGATGTAGGCGTCGAGGGCGGCGACTTCGGCGGGGGATCCTTGATGGGCGGTTGGCATCGGCGGGGTGCTTATCTGATGCTTTGATGTGAAACTAAAAATACCTTCGATGTCAAATGATTGTTTTGAGGTGGGGCGTGACCGCTGGGCGCGCCGGTTCGGCGGCGAGCCCCATTGGTTGATCGCGGCGGGCCCAGCGTGTCCCGCCCTACCTCAAGCCCAGGAATTTTGACGACTAGCGTTACCGCGTGGTGACGGTCAGCTTGGCGGGTTCGAGGCCCTCGGCTTCGGCGCGAAGGGTGATTTCACCGGCGGAGCCCGCGGGGCGGAGGATGGCGAGGCAACGGCCTTGGTAGGTCTCGCGGAGCGGGCCGCGGAAGCTGGCGGGCTTGTTCGGGACGGCGCTGGCGTGGCCGGCGAGTTCGCCCGCGCCCTCCACCGTGAAACGAACGGTGGTCTCGGCGTAGGGCACGCGCCGGCCGCGGGAATCGACGACCTCGACGCTTACGTAGGCGAGGTCGTTGCGGTCGGAGCGGATGCGGGAACGGTCGGCGGTGAGCTTCAATTTTTTCGGCGCGCCGACGGTCTCGAGTTTCGTCTCGGCGACCACTTTTCCGCCGATCAGGCCGAGCGCACGGAGTTCACCGGGCTGATAGGGCACGTCGAACTTCGCGGTGAGCTTCGTCGCCTCGGAGACGGGCTGTTCGCCGAGGACCTTGCCGTCGAGTTCGAGACGGACGCGCTCGCAGCGCGAGTAGACCGAGACTTGCAGCGTCTTGCCCTCCTGGCCGGGCCAGCTCCAGCTCGCGGATTCGTTGGGCCAGGCCCACCAGCTCAGCTCTTCGGTGAGGCCGGCGGGGATGGGCGCGTGGACCATCATCTCAAGCTGGCTGCGGCGCCAGACGACGTCGCGGTAGTGCGACTGGGGCTTCTTGAAACCGCAGAGATCGAGGTCGCCGGACCAGGCGTTGAACCAAGGCCAGGGCATGAAGAAGCTGCCCTTTTCGTTGCTGAGAAGCGCATGCGCCAGGCCGGATTCGCCGAGGTAGTCCATCGCGGTCCAGACGAAGTCGCCGATGATGTAGGGGTGCTTTTCAACGGGCTGCCAGTAGGCGAGGGCATCTTTGGGGAAGGACTCGCTGCCATACATGACGCGCTGCGGGTGGCGGGCGTGGTCGCCCTCATATTTCTCCGGAAGGTAGTTGTAGCCGGCGACGTCGAGGTGGGTGAAGCCGGGGTCGGAGAGATTGTCCCAGTCTTTGATCACCTTGCCCCAGTCCGTGCAGATGGCTTGGGTGACGGGGCGGGTGGTGTCGTGCGAGAGGACGGCGCGGCGCAGGCGCATGCCTTTGTCCCCGGCGCGGAACTGCTCGGGGATTTCGTTGCCGACGGACCACATGATGACCGAGGGGTGGTTGCGGTCGCGGCGCACCATGGCGGCGATGTCGTGCTCGGCCCACTGGTTGAAGAAGCGGTTGTAGTCCTGGGGATTTCGCTCCTTGGACTCGGTCCATTGGTCGAAGGCCTCGTCGATCACGAGCATGCCGAGGCGGTCGCAGGCCTCGAGGAGGGCGGTGGAGGGCGGGTTGTGGCTGGTGCGGACGGCGTTGTAGCCGTTGGCCTTGAGCAGCTCGATCTTGCGCTCCTCGGCGCGGTCGATGGCGGCGGCGCCGAGCGGGCCGTTGTCGTGGTGGATGCAGCCGCCCTTGAGTTTGATCGATTGGCCGTTGAGGCGGAAGCCGTGGGTGGAATCAAACTCAAGCGTGCGGATGCCGAAGGGCGTGGACGTCGTATCGACGACTTGGCCGGCGACGACGACGTCGACCTCGGCGGAGTAGAGCGCGGGGGCGTCCGGGGACCATAGCTTGGGTGAGCGGACGGTGACAAAGCGTTCGATGACGCGGGTCTCGTTCGCGACGAGGTGTAACGACTGCTCGGATACGCCGAGCTCCTTGCCCTTGGCATCGAGAATGCGGGCGCGGACCACGGCGGGTGTGGACGCGGCGGTGGCGTTGCGCACGTCGACGGAGGTTTTGACGAGAGCCTGTCCGGGCGAGACTTCGGGCGTGGTCACGAAGACGCCCCAGGTCGGCACGTGGACCGGCGAGGTGACGGTGAGCCAGACGTGGCGATAGATGCCGGAGCCGGCATACCAGCGGCTGTTGCGGCCCTCGTTGCGCACGCGGACGGCGAGCAGGTTTTCGGAGCCCGGCGGGTTCAGGTGTGGCGTGAGATCGAAGGTGAAGGCGGTATAGCCGTGGGGATGCTCGCCGAGGCGGCGGCCGTTGAGCCAGAGCTCGGAGTTCATGTAGACGCCGTCGAAGCGAACGGAGACCTGGCGACCGGACTCGGGCGACGGGAAGGTTTTCCGATACCAGCCGATGCCGCCGAGCGTGTGGGCGGTGAAGTGCTCGCCCGGGCTCTCTCCGGGGGCGAAGGGACCGACGCGGCGGGACGCCGAGTTGGCGGCGTAGATGCCGCCGTTGTTGTTGCCGTCGTAAACACGCACCGCGATCAGGTCGGTGCCATCGCCGCGGACGAGGCCGACGGGTATTCGATAGCGGCGTTCGACGGTGTCGGCCCATTTGTAATCGGGCGGGAAGGAGCCGGTGCCGCCGACGCGTTGGCCGTTGAAGAACACCTCATCGACGTCGTCGATGCGGCCCATGAGCAGGTCGAAGTCCTTGCCGCGGCAGTTGGCGGGGATGTCGACACGACGGCGGAACCAGCCGTAGACGTTGTTGGCGGTATAGCCGGAGTGGGTTTCCCAGGTGTTGGGCAAGGTGACCTTCTGCCACGCGGCGTCGTTCAGTTCGCGCGCCTTCCAGACGGGATTGTCGCCGCGCTGGAAAAGCCACTGGCCGGTGACGGCCTCGAACTCCGGCGCGGAGGACGAGGGCGAGGGCAGATCTTCGATGGACCAGTCGTGCGGGACATCGAGCACGCGCCATTGCGAGTCGTTGAACGCGGGTTGCTCCGCGCCGGGGGCGTCGCCGCGCAGGAAGCGCCAGTCGGCGTCGAAGGGCTGGTCGCGCGGGCCGGCGCCCAGGAATGCGGCGCCGGTTTGGGCGAGAAGCAGATATCGGGTGATCGTTCGGATTATCTTTGGCATGGGGAAAATCAAAGGACCCGCTCCGCGGGAAGGCGAATCCCCGCATCGGGCTTCGCCTCGTTTCCGCGGAGAGGGTCCGCGCCGGCGGCGGCGAAGATTCCGGTCGTTCCCCAACGACCGGACATCGCCGCCGTGGCGAAGGGGGAGACGCGAGGGTTACTGCGCCTGGAAACTCCATTGCTGGTTCAGGCCGCCATTGGCGGCCCACTGCACCACTTTGGCTCCGCTGGTTTTGGCGGCGCCGTAGACGTCGAGGAGCTTGCCGCTGTGCGCGGCGGCGAGGGTGTAGTAGCCGCCGCCGATCGATTGGATGATCCACTTCTGGTTATCCTTGGCGGTGAAGTCCCAGCACGAGAGGTCGGCGCCGTTGTCGTAGGAAACGCCATACACATCGAGGTAGCGGGGATTGGCGACGTTGGTGAGGTAGAACTGGTTGCCGCCGATGTTCGTCACGACCCACTTCTGGTTGTTGGAGTTGTTCGACAAGCGGCGCTGTTCGATGAGGGAGCCGAGGGCGGTGCCGGTGGCGTGGAGGGCCATGCCGCTGTTGCGGTTGATGAGCCGGTAGGTGCCGTTGGCGATCACGGGCGCGCCGACGACGAATTTCTGCGCGGTTTCGCGGAACAGCTCGACGCCGCCTTTATTGCTCGCGAGCACGAGGTAGAGGAGCGTGCCGTTCGCGACGTTGGGTGTGGTGAAGGTGATGTTTTGCGTCGTGCGGGAGCCGAGCGGGACGGTGGCGTTGAAGCCGCCCGAGGCCGAGAGGGTGCCGGTGGGCGAGCCCTGGCGCAGTTCCCAGGCGACCTGAACGGCGGTGCCGCTGAAGGTGTCGTTGTAGACGCGGAGCGTGCGGGTGACGGAGCTGTTGGCCGGCAGGATGGGCGTGCTGGCGGGCCAGTCGCCGTTGCCGTTGGAGCCCTGCGTCACGCGCCAGTAGTCGACGTCGGCGACGAGGACGGGGTGGAAGCCGGCCTGGACGCGCTGGATCTGGGCGTTGCTCCACGGATCGGGCAGGTTGTTTTCGCCGTAGAGCGGGAAGAGCGGCGTGGGGTTCCAAGGAGGAGGCTCGAGCTGCATCTGGCTCGTGGTCACGCCGGGGATGACGTTGGCCCAGGCGGAGAGGAGGGTGTAGGGGCGGATATCGGAGGCGTTTTTGGCGCGCATCGACTGGGTGGCGGTGGCGAACCAGGCGAAGCCCTGGCGGGTGTTGTCGACGTCCCAGATGAACTCGCCCTGGCCGTAGGGGCGGTCGGAGCGGGCGTGGACCTCGTCGGTGTAGTCGCCCCAGAGATCGCTGAAGCCGTAGTGGCGATAGACCGAGAAGTTCGAGTAGTTCATCGTCTCGTAGGTCGCGCGTCCGGCGTCGATGCTGAGCGGACGGGTGCCGTCGGCGGACATGGCGGCGGAGTAGAGGTCCTGCTGGAATTGGACGGAGTCGGTGGAGCCCCAGTCGGGTTCGTTGCTGATGCTGAAGCGGACCATCGACGCGTGGTTGCGGTCGCGCGTAAGGAGCTGCTTCACGTGGTTCACCATGTTGGCGCGGCCGGCGTTGAAGTCCTGCTGGTCGCCGGCGCCGCGGATGCCGGTCTCGCCGATGAGCATGAGGCCCTTCTCGTCGCAGACATCGAGCATGTAGGGGCTGGCGGGGATCTGGTGGATGCGCACGACGTTGTAGTTGAGGCGCTGAAAATTGTCCACGGCCTTGGGCCAGCCGTTCGCGCCGGGGAGGAAGCCCGGGTGGGTGTCGAAGGCGTTGCCCTTGCCGCCGGCGTAGGTGATGCCGTCGTAGTTGGCGCCCTGGAAGCTGTCGCCGCGGAAGTTCACGCGGGCGCCGTTGAGGAAGTAGGCGGTGCCGCCGCCGACGGGGTCGGCCGCCTGCTTGCACTCGCGGAAGCCGAAGCGCACGGAGGTGGAGTGCGAGGCGGCGCCGGAGAGCGAGAGGTTGAGGTGGTGCAGCTTGGCGGCGTAGCCGGCGACGTAAGGGACGTTGGGCCACCAGTAGGAGGCGGAGCCGAGGTTCCAGGCGACGGGGCCGACGGTGACCTTGGTGGTGGCGTTGGCGGCGAGGGTGACGGGCTGCGAAGGGAGCGCGGGGTAGGCCCAGGCGTCGCCGTTCCAGGATCCGAGGTTGCCGCCGAGCGTGACGCTCTTCGATGTGGCGGACGCGTTGCGCAGCCAGACGTCGTAGGTGAGGTTGGCGTTGGTGACCGAGGTCTTGACGAAGACGTCCTCGATATGGACCTGCGGGTAGACCTGAAGCTCGGCGGAGCGGAAGATGCCTTGCGGGAGGACGGTGCACCAGCTGCCGGCGCCGTTGGGCACGAGGGAGCGGCCGTTGAACTTGAGGGCGTCCATGCCCTTCACGCGGACGCGCACGGTGTAGCTGTTGCCGGGGGCGACGACGTTGGTGAGATCGAATGTCGCGGGCGTGTAGGCCTGCGTGCTGCTCGCGACGAACGTGTTATTGACGTAAAGGTCGGCCTGGTAGTTGACCGCGCCGAACTTGATTTTGGTCACTTGGGGCTGGCCGAGATTCGGGATGGTGATTGCGCGCGAGTAGTCTGCTTCGTCGACCGCGGTGAAGCCTTGTTTATACCAGCCGCCGCCGGGGACTTGGATGGTTGTGGCCGGACCGGCGGGAGCGACGGGGGTGAAGTTCCAAGTGCCGGCGAGATCGACGACCTGGCTCGGATTGGCGCGGGCGGGAGTCAGCGCTGAGAGGCAGGATAGGGCGAGCAGGGGTTGCAGCCAGCGGTGGAGACGGGAGCGTGCGACGGATGGCTTCGACTCGGGAAACACGGGCGCGTTGGCGGCCGTGTGGGCACGATCAGGGGTGACATTGCGATTCATGGTTTGGGGTAGTGACGAGTTTTCTGCGCGGACGTTGAGTCCGGGCCACCCGGGGCGGGGCGCGCGTTGGATATTAGCTGCGAGACCTCCGGCATGTAACCTATCACAAGTGATAGTTCGGCGGCGGCGCGGGGGTGGCGGTTTGACGTGTGCGCGGGTTTCGGCCACCGGAGAGGCGCCTCGCGATGTTGCCCCGCCCCCGCGCCTTCCGTCGGCTTGTTCGCGTCCTCCTGTTCGGGATGTCCGCGGTGGCGCTGGCCTGCGCGGTGTGCGCGAACGAAGTCGGATCCGCCAGTCCGGCGGAAGACGCGGATTCGATCGTGGAGGCCGCGCGGGTGCGCGCGTTGCGACCGGAGGAGGCGCGGCGGTCGATTCGCGTGTCGATTCGCGGCGTGGTGACGACGGCCAACGCCGATTCCTGCGTGGTGCAGGATGCGAGCGGGCCGGTATTTGTCCGACCCGCCGAGGGCGTTTGGCCGGAGCGGCCTGGCGCGGGGGAGCTTTGGGAGTTTTCGGGGATAACCGATCCCGGTGAGTTTTCGCCAATCGTGGCGGCCGCGCGTGGCTCCCGCCTCGGACGGCAGGATTTGCCGCGGCCGATCCGCCCGGGCTGGGAGCAGCTGACCAACGGCAGCCTCGACGTGGAACTGGTCGAGGTAAGGGGGGTGTTGTTGGAAAGAGATGAAAGGGAGATGACGCTGCTGGTGCCGGGCGGAGTGGCGAAAATCCTCGCGCATCCCGGCTACCCGTTGCCGGAGATCCCTGTGTCTCCGGACGGGAGGGCGGCCTCGAGAGGAAGCCTGGTGCGGTTGCGCGGCGTCTTCTTCGCGTATCGCGATTCGGCAACCCGGCAGCTCATGCCCGGCCGTTTTTTGCTCGGAGGCGCCCGGCTCGCCGTGGACGAGTTCGCGCCCGCGGATCCTTTCGCGCGAGCGACCAGGCGCGTGGAGGAGTTGCTTCGCTTCGATGCCGCCGCGGACGGACCGCGCCGCTTCAAGGTCGGGGGGCAGGTGGTGCACGCGCGCCCCGGGGAGTTCTTCCTTTGCGATGGAAACAACAGCCTGCGCGTGCGCGGGGTTGCGCCGTCCGGGCTGGGCGCGGGCGATCTGGTCGAAGTCGTCGGCTTCCCGCAGATCGGCGGACCATCGCCGGTCTTGCTCGAGGCGGTGACGCGGCGAACCGGGCGGGAAGCGCTGCCGGCGCCCCGCGACCTTGCGGAGAGCGATCTGTCGGATGAGCGGCATGATTCCACGCGGGTGCGACTGGAGGCGCGTCTGGTCGGCGAGCAGGTCCGTCTCGGCGAGCGTGTCATCGAACTGCAGGCGGGGCGTCGGCCTTTTCTTGCCCGGTTGCGCGACGGCGAGGTTTTGGGGAGGAGCCTGCGGCCGGGCGATCAACTCCGGCTGACGGGAGTCTATGCCAGCCTGCGCGGAAACGCGTCGCGCGATGCGTTTGGAGGATTCGAGCTCCTGTTAAACTCATCCGCGGACATCGAGCTGTTAAGAAACGGACCGTGGTGGACTCCGCGCCACACCTTCATCTCGCTCGGACTCCTTTCGACGGGGCTGGCGGCCTTGCTGGCTTGGATCGTCGCGCTGCGGCGGACGGTCGCGCATCGCACTGTGCTCCTCGAAAAGGAGGTTCGCGAACGCGAGCGCGTGGAGCGGCGCCGAATGTTGGAGCAGGAGCGGGCGCGCGTTGCGCAGGATCTGCACGACGAACTGGGGGCGGGGCTCACGCAGATCGGTTTGATCGGCTCGTTGGCCGCCCAGCCGGGGGTGACTCCGGATCGCACGAGGAGCCATGCCCGGCTCGTCGCCGGCAAGGCCAGGGACTTGGTCGGCGTGCTGGACGAGATCGTCTGGGCGCTTAATCCGAAGCACGATACGGCGACGTCGGTGCGCGGGTATTTTTGCGACTACGCGGACGATTTCCTGCGTCCGGCGGGGATCGCGTGCCGCTTCGAAACGGACTGCAACGGGCCGGAGCTTCCGCTCAACGCGCAGCAGCGTCACGAGCTGTTTCTCGCCTTCAAGGAGGCGCTGACGAACGTGGTGAAACACGCGGCGGCGACCGAAGTCCGGGTGCGGATCACCGCCTCGGCATCGGTGCTCAGCGTGGACGTGGAGGACGACGGCAAGGGACCGCCTCGCGCGCCGGCGGCGGAAGGGGCGAATGGCATGGCCAATATGCGCAAACGTCTTGAGCGCGTCGGCGGGAGCTGCGAGATCGGTCCACGCGCTTCCGGCGGCACCGTGGTCTCTTTACGTCTGCCCGCCGGCGGTCCTGTTTCCCCATGATCTCCGTCGCCTTGGTCGAAGATAACGCCGGATTGCGGCACAGCTTGGGGCTTCTGCTGGAGGAGACTCCCAATCTGCGCGGCGTCGGAGTTTATGCGGACGCTGAGGAAGCTCTCCGCGAATTGCCGGGCCGCGCGCCCGACGTGGTGCTGATGGACATTCATCTGCCCGGCATGTCGGGCATCGAGTGCACGCGGCGTCTGCGCGAACGGCTGCCGAGCGCGCGCGTGATCGTCATCACGGTGTATCGGGACAACGAGAGCATCTTCGCGGCGCTGCGTGCGGGCGCCTTTGGCTATCTCCTAAAGCGCGCGACGCCGGAGGAAATCGTCCGGGCCATCGTCGACGTGCACCAAGGGGGCGCTCCGATGAGCGGCGAGGTGGCGCGCAAGGTGGTGGAGGCGTTTCAGCCGACCGCTCCGCGCGACGAGGATGGCAAGGGCGAGCTTTCGTCGCGGGAGCGCGAAGTGCTGGACCTGCTGGCGCAGGGGCGCTTGGACAAGGAGATCGCGTCCGAGCTGGGCGTGAGTTTGCCGACCGTGCGCTTTCACCTGAAGCACATCTACGAGAAGCTCCATGTGCGCACGCGCGTGGAGGCGGCGCTCAAACACAATGCGGGCAGGCCGCCGGGACTCGCTTAGGCGCGACGATGGCGTTGAAAGGGTCGCATCAAGGCGGTCGGGCGACGCCTCGCCATCTTGCCTCGCCACTCCGCCTTCGATTGAATCGTCACGGCTTAGCGGATACGCCTGCGGGTGGAGCCGCTGAAAGTGGCATCGTTTCCTCCGACGGAACACGCCGGCCATACTCGGAGCGCGATTCGTCGGCGCCCGGGTGGCGCTCGAGAAAGACGCCGCCCGCGGTTGCGGGCGCCTTGGACTCGGCGGGATCGTCGGGCGTGTCGGTCGGCGGTTCTTTGTCGCCGGGCTCGTGGCCGCCGGGCTCGGAGGCAGGTGTGGCGAGCGCGAAGCTTTCGAGGACAAATCCCTGGGTCAGGCCGTCGTCGGTCAGGCCGGTGCCGACGATGGTGGAGAGTCCGTTTGCGACGAAGTGGATGCCGGTGACGCTCTCGGGGGCGAGGCCGGCGAATGCGACTCCCGCGGCGGACGCCAGGGTTGCCAGGTCGTAGACGTCGCCTTCGGCGTTCCAAAGGACGGCGCCGCTTTCGTAGCTGCCGGTGTCGGTGGCACGACCGCCGAACCAGACTTTGTTTTCCGCGGCGCCGAGCACGGTGGCTTCGAAACCAGGAAGCGTTTCAAACGCGGTGGTGGCGCCGTTGGCGGTATTTCAGATCACCGGGCGGAGCCGGGTTCCGTCGTCCGCGGCTCCGACGAGGGTTCCGTCGCGGGAAATCGCCTCCGCGAAGCTGCGCGAGCCATCGACGCGCATCTGGAGTTTTGCGGCCGCGTAGGCGCTGGCGTTTTCGGTCCGGACCACGGCTTGGGAACCGGGGGCGGTTTCGTAATGACCGACCGCGCGCGCACCGTCGTGCGAGAGCGAGGTGGCGAGGCTGGCGCCGACCGCATCGCCCGGCAGAGGAAGAGCCGAACAGAGTAGGAACTTCCCGGCGATTCGCGCCAGAGCGCGGCGGCGGGAGCGGGGCCGCTTTGTCCGACGAATCGGGAGCCATTGGCCGAGCCTCCCGAGAGAAGCGATTCGGAGGCGCCCGAGCCGAGACGGGGAAGCACGGAGGCGGCGTGGGAGCCTGAAGAACCGAAACGAACCCACGCCACCGGCGCGTGGTCGTTGTCGCCGGAGTCGGTCATGGGAAGCGCGGCATCGCCGGCGAGAAGCGATGCGTCGGGGAAATCCAGCGGAGTTCGCCGCCCTCGGCGCCGACCGGGAGAGCCGGCAAAACGGCCGGCGCGCAGGTGTCGGCTCCCTTGCTCCATACCGCGGGAACGGATCCCCGGAAGTCCTGCGCGTTGCCGATGACCGCGCCGTTGTCGGCGACTCCCGCGGCGTAGTCGTAGGTGCTGTCCGAATACGGGCTGGGAAGGTGGAGCGCCGCCGACGACGCGAGACCGGGGACGAGGGCCAGGCCGAAGGCGGGAGAGTGGAGACGATGGCTCGCTTGCGCATGCAAAAGCGGTGCGCGGGCGAGGCGGCCGGGGCAGGCCCGAACCGCCGTCCGGTCGGTCTTTGACGGCACTTTGGAAGTTCTCCCCAGCGAACTTCGCCCGCGATTCCCTGGGGGCGCGGGTAGTTCCCGGGGCGCCGGGGCGCACGCTCAGCGCAGCCGGATCCGATGGCGCCGGTCGGAGGCATGCCCGAGCTCGAGGTGCATGGTCCCGCTTGGAAGCCAGTCGGCGACTTTCTCCGGCCACTCGATCGCCGCCCACCAGGGAGGATTGAGGAAGTCGTCGATCATGAGGTCCTCCAGGGCGCGACCGCCTTCGATGCGGTAGGCGTCGACGTGGACCAGGGTTTTTCCGCCGCCCCGGTGCAGGGCAAGGATGGCGAAGGTGGGGCTCGTCACCGATTCCTGGATACCGAGGCCGCGCGCAAGCCCTTGCACGAAGGTGGTCTTGCCCGCGCCGAGATCGCCGTGGAGGGCGAGCACGGTCCCGGGAGGAAGGGCGGAGGCGAGGCGCGCGGCGAGGGCCTGGGTTTCTTTCGCCGACGAGGTGGCGACGCCCGCCCGGAGTTCAGTTAAAATGCTCGAATCCATGATAGGCGGATAGATCGAGCGCGCCGTGCGCCGCCGGATCGGCGGAGCGCGGCGCGAACTGACCGACGACGGTGAGAGGGAGGCGCGGAAACGCGCGGCGCCAGGCGGCGAGGAGTTTTTGCGCTCCGGCGGGCGTGGCGCGGAGGGCGAGGAGCAGCTCGTAATCCTCGCCATCGGTGAGGGCGCCGCGAAGTTCGACGCGCGGGTGGCGGGGCAGGAGTTCGCCGAAGAGAAGGGGCCTCGCGCCGGCGGGCGTGAGCGAATGGATGTCTTTGGCGAGGCCGTCGCTGAGGTCCATGAGCGCGGCCACCTCGGGGCGCCGCGCGAGCCATCGGCCCTCGGCGAGACGCGGCGTGAAGGAGTGGTGGCGTCCGCTGGGCAGGCTGCCGCCAAGGCGGCCGGTGACGGCGATGAAGTCGCCGATCCGGGCTCCGGCACGGGTAAGCGCGCGGGCGCCGGGCGCGGTGGTTTCGCCGAGGAGGGTGAGCGTGGCGACGAGACCGCCGCGATGCGTGGCGAGATCGCCGCCCACCAGAGGCACGCCGAAGCGGCGGGCGTCGGCGGCGAGGCCGCGATAAAAGGCTTCGAGCCAATCGAGGCGCGTGCGCGGATCGAGGGCGAGGGCGAGCACGGCGGCGCGAGGATTTCCGCCCATGGCGGCGATGTCGCTGAGGTTGCGACGAAGGAGTTTTCGGCCGACGTCGCGCGGCGCCACGGCGTCGTCGAAGTGCTCGCCGTGGATGACCGGGTCGACGGTGATCAGAGCGGCGGGAGCGCCGCGTTTACCGGCGACTCCGGTTGGGCGGGACGCGGGCAGCACGGCGCAATCGTCACCCATGCCGGCCGGCGCGGCGGGGGCGGCGGAGCCGAGCCAGCGGCGGATGCGCCCAAGGAGCTTTTGTTCGCCGAGCGAGGCGATGGTTTCGGCGGGGTTGTCGGAGAAGGGATTCACGTGGGGAAGCCGGCGAGGAGGAGCGCCACCGAGTTCAGGTTGAAGAGGGCGTGGGCGAGGATCGGCACGGCGGGGTGTCCGTAGTGCTCGTAGGCGAGGGCCAGAATGACGGCCAGCAGGACAAGCGGAGCGAAGACGGAGAGATAGCCGTGGAGAGCGGCGAAAACGAGGGAGGGCAGGAGGAGCGCGACGCCGCGGGGCGCGCGCCCGCGCAGCCAACGGAAAAGGCCGATGCGAAAGGCGAGTTCCTCGGTAAGCGGAGCGACGACGATGGCCAGGGTGACGAGCACGACGAGAGACGGCAGATCGCCGGTCTCGCCAAAGAGACGAACGAGATCCTGGGGCGGCGCCTTGACGCCGCACCATTTGAGGAAGCTTTGCCAAAGCAGGGAGGTCGGACCGACCACGATCATCGCGACGAGAAAGGTGAAGAAGGCGCCGCGGAGGATACTCGAAAGCGGCAGCGCGACATGGGGCGGCGTGGGCGTCGAAGGAGCGGGGCGCCGACTCGGACGAAGATGCCAGAACCACGCGTGTCCCAGGCCGGCGAGGATGCCGAACTGAAGCGCCGCGCCGGTGAAAATATGAAAGGGGCCGGGACGCCCCGGTTCGGGTGGCGGAAGAAAGTAGCCGCACAAGATAACGGCCGCGTATTGGAGGACCAGCGCGCCGCCGAAGGCGAACGCGATGGCGAGAAACAGTTCGCTGGGGCGGAACTCCGAACGGGTCAGCGGGGCGGGGGCGAGCCCGAGGAATCGGGGGATCAGGAGGCGCCGACGTAGAATGAGCAGCAGCGTGCCACCGAATAGAAAGGCGCACTCAAGGCCCAAAAGGGAGGTGAGCAGGGGCGTGAAGGCGATGGCGGGATCGGACGGCACAGGATGAGGAGCGAAGAGGCCGGGGCGGAGCTTGGCGAGCGCGAGGACGGCGGGCCGCGCGCGTGAAAAAGCCCCGGCGGACGGCCGGGGCTTGGCGACGGACGAACGGCTCCGCCGTTCCGTTACATCCGCATGGAGTCCGATCAGGCGGCGACGAAGGCGATCGACTTGATTTCGACGCGCTCGGACGGGGTGCTGCGCTCGGGGCCGGAGCAAGGCACGTTGGCGATGGCCTCGAGGACATCGTCGCCCTTCACGAGCTGGCCGAAGGCGGTGTATTGGCGGTCGAGGAACTTGGCGTCGCCGTGGCAGATGAAGAACTGGGACCCGGCGCTGTCGGGGCTGGAGGAGCGGGCCATGGAGAGGACGCCGCGGGTGTGCGCCTTGGTATTGAACTCGGCCTTGATCTGATAGCCGGGGCCGCCGGTGCCGGGCATGCCTTTGCCGCCGGATTTGGTGTTGGGGCAGCCGCCCTGGATCATGAAGCCCTTGATGATGCGGTGGAAGGCGGTGCCGTCGTAGAAGCCCTGCTTGGCGAGCTTCTTGAAGTTTTCGACGTGGCCGGGCGCGACGTCGGGCCAAAATTCGAGGGTGAGGTCGCCCTTGGAGGTGGAGATGACTGCGAGTTCTTTGGTGGTGCTCATGGATGAAAGAAAGCGCGCAGCGTGCCTTCGCGCTTTCGTCCCGCAAGCCCGCGTTGTAGTTTGCGCGGCTCCGAACATCTCGAGCGCATGCCTTATTTCGACCATAACTCCACCACGCCGCTCGCCGATTGCGCCCGCGAGGCGTGGCTGCGCGTGCAGGCGGAGAACTGGCACAACCCGTCCAGCCCGACGCGCGGCGGGGCGCGGGCGCGCATCCGGCTGGATTCCTACCATGAGGCGCTTTCGATCCTGCTGGGCGGGGCGCCCGACGAGTATGTGTTCAACTCCGGCGCCACCGAAGGCGCGCATGCGGTGCTGGCGTATTGGGCGGCGAAGCTCGGGCCGGCCGCGCGGATCGCGGTCGCCGCGACGGAGCACCCCTGCGTGCTGGCGGCGGCGGGGCGATACTTCGGCGGGCGGATCGATTGGCTCGAGCATGACGCGTCCGGCGTGGTGCCCGCCGCGAACGTGCGCGCCGCGATCGCCGGCGGCGCGGCGGGGATCGTGGCGATGGCGGCGAACAACGAGACGGGCGTGATCCAGCCATGGCACGAAATCGCGGCCGCGTGCCGAGCCGCGAACGGCGGAGCGGGCGTGCTTTATCTCTGCGATGCGACCCAGTGGCTCGGAAAACTACCCGGCGCCGGGCTGGGCGATTGCGGCGCGTGGTTGATCGCGAGCGGGCACAAGTTTGGCGCGCCCAAAGGCGCGGGTTTCGTGAAACTGCCGGCGGGCAAAGCGGAGCCGGATTTTATTTCGCAGAGCGGAGGCACGCAGGAGGCCGGTCATCGCGCGGGCACGGAAGACGTGGCGGGCGCGGCGGCGCTTTGCGCGGCTCTCGGCGAGTGCGAGCGGACGCAGGTGATATGGGAGTCGCAGCGCGAAGGCTGGCGAAAGGCCTTCGAGTGCGAGCTGGTTGCGGCGGTCCCGGGAGTGAAGATCGCCGGAGCCGGCGCGGACCGGCTTTGGAACACCGTTTTCGCGATGATGCCTCATGGCGAATTTTCCCGCTGGATCGCACGGCTCGACAAACGCGATATCCAAGTGTCGAGCGGCGCGGCCTGCACGACGCGCAAGGACGGACCGTCGCATGTTTTGGCGGCGCTCGGCGTTCCGGCGGAGGAGGCTCGTCGCGCACTGCGTTTCAGCGCAGGATGGGGAACGACGGAGGCCGACTGGGCGGCGCTGATCGCGGCGCTGCGGGAGATCGGGCCGGGGCTGGCGGCGGGGTAGCGGCAAGGAGGTCCGTTCGAGGAAGCCGCCGGAGCGAAGACCTTCGAGGGGATTCGTTTCGCCTCGCTGGCGCATCTCGGCGGCGCGGCGCCCTGTTTTTCGCCGGGGGGCGAATCAGCGGCCGGCGCCGGCCGCGGCGGGCGGAACGGTCCTCCGTATCATGGATACCGATACGGAGAGCTTCTCGGTGTAGGTGCCTTTGAAGACGCCGCGCGTGGGGGTGGCGTCGAGGTAGTCGCGGCCGGCGGAGACTTTCACGTGGCGCTCGCCGGCGATGCAGTCGTTGGTGGGATCAAGCGGCCACCAGAAGCCGCCGGGAAGGCATACCTCGACCCAGGCGTGGCTTTCGGCGGAGCCGACGAGCGCGGAGGGACCCGGGATGTTTTTCTCGGCGGCGAGGCGCTGGGTTTCGGTCTCGATGTAGCCGGTGACGTAGCGGGCGGGCAGCTCGGCGGAGCGGAGAATGGCGATCATCACCTGGGCGAAGTCCTGGCAGACGCCGGCCTTCTGGGAAACGACCTGGGTGACGGGGGTGTCGATGCGCGTGCTTCCGGGTTTGTAGGCGAACTCGGTCTTGAACCAGCGGTTCAGGCGGAGAAGCGCGTCGCCGAGAATGTCGCCCGGGCGAAAGAACTGGTTGGCGAGCTTATGCACCGGGGCCGACATCGGAATGGCGGGCGAGGGCATGAGATACTCGAAGAGCTCCAGCTTGTTGCCGCGATAGATCTGGCGGGCTTCGGAGATGCTGAACGCGAGGGCGCCGGGAGGAGCGGACCAAGGGAGGGTTTCGACTTCGGAGCGGCTATCGAGCACGAGTTCGCCATGTCGATGGGCGACGGCAAAAGATTCGACGGCGTTGCCGAAGTAGTCGACGTAGCGGCCGGTATGGGATTCGGGGGTGGTGTCGAAGCGGCGGGAGAGCAGACGTTGTCGCTCATCCGTCACCGGGGTGAGACGCGCTTCCATGAACGACTCGCTGGCCTCGCCGGCGTATCGGTAGGTGGTGCGGTGGTGGATCTGGAAAAGCATCGGACGCGAGGTGCGAGAAGAGGGCTGGGGCTGCGCGCGAATGCAAGGCCTGTGCCCGGACAGCGGGAACGGCGGGCGGTTGCGGCAGGCCGGGCGGCTTTGCGCCACACAGACCGGCCGGGCTCAGAGATCGAACCAATAGGTGCGGGCGGCCTCGGGGCCCGGAATGGCGGCGGCCGCGGGAAGCGCTTTTTCGGGGAGATCGCCGGTGAGCGCGGGCTCGGGCATGAGGCGGAGCAGATCGTGCTCCGGCGCCGGCGTCGGAGCAGCGAACCCGGGGCGCGGGGCGTAGGGCCAGGCGCGCGGTTGACGGAGACGGCCGAGCGCCTGGGCGAGCGGCGGCAATTGGGCTTCAATGGTGTTCATGGCGGGTGGTGTGTTTGTGGTTGGGAGGAGATCACCACCCCCTTCGGCCGGCCCCGGAGACTTGGGTTTTGCCGTAAAAACAAAAACCCCCTCCGGCGGTCACCGGAGGGGGCGGAAAGTTGGTTGCTTCCTCAGAGCCCTCGCGGTGTGCCCGTAACGGACACGGAAACGGCTACGACCACGGATACGACGTGGGCGGCGGCTTTGGAGGAAATGAGGGACGAGAACGTCACGACGAGCGGAACAAGATGCAGGAGCGAAGCGAGGTCAAGGCGGGAGTCGGATTTCAAGGCGCGGGACCGGCACGTATCAGAAAGACGGCGACGGCTCAGAAGGTGGCGTTGACCTCGTGGTGGTGTCCGGGCTCGAGCGTGACTTCTCCCAGCGCGATGCACTCAAGCTGGTCGTTCTTGTAGAGCTTGGCTTTCACCGGGAAGAGGAGCTCCGCGCTTTCCCAACGCCATTTGCCGATGGAGATGAATTGGAGCGGCACGCCTTTGTCGCGTCGGAGGCCGGGGCCGTCGCCGCGGATGAAGAGCTTGTTTCCGATGCCGATGTAGGCGGTGGCGATGAGCCGGGTGTAACCGTCGTTGGTGAGCGCGGGTTCGGCGGAAATGGCGGGCGCGGGCTCGGGATCGAAGGCGAGTTCCGGCGCAGGCGCAGGCTCGGGCTCGGGCGCGGGGGACGTTGAGTCGGCTGGTTCGGCGGGCGCTTCAGGTTCCGTGTCATCGGCCTTCCCGGTGCTTTCGTTGCCCGCCTCGGTGTCGTCGTCCTCCTCCGCGACTTCGTCCGGATCCTCGTCCGCGTCCACTTCAGCTTCATCTTCTTCGGCATCGTCCTCTTCGGCGGCATCGGTGTCCGCGTCGTCCGCGTCCTCGATATCGGTGGATTCGCTCTCGGCTTCGGCCTCGGTATCGGAGTCGAGGATCGCGGCTTCCGCCGCCGAGTCCGGTTCCGTATCGTCGATGAGCGCGGGCACCGCGTCGGGCTCATCCAGGTCGGTGTCGTCGATCAATGTCTCCGCAGCGGGAGCGGTTTCCAGTGCAGGGGAGGTGTCGGGCGAGGTCGGTTCGGATTGAAGCTCGATCTCGGCGGACGTGGCGTCGTCGAGGGCGGGAAGCGCGGCGGGGGGAGCAGGCTCGACGATTTCGGCTACAGGAGCTTGGACGGCCTCGGAAGGCACCTCTTGGACAGGTTCTGGCTCGGCCGTCGGCGTCGCTTCCGGTTCGGGCGCGGGAGCGGGAGCGGGGGCGGACGAGGCAAGGGGGGGCAGAGATTCGCCGGCGGGAGAGGCCTCGGGGTCGAGCAAGGCCGAAACGGATTTTTCCGCGGGACCGGGGGCGGAAATAACCGGGCGGTAGACCGCGTGGGCGGGGAAGGGGGGATTGGAGGCGGCCTGGGTGGCGAGGTGGGTGACGGCGTCGCGCACGCCGCGGTCGAAGGCCTGGCGCGCGTCGTTCGTGGCGGCGGCGAGCGCCTGGCCGGCCTGGGTGGCGGCTTCCTCAAGCGCCTTGATGGCGGCGGTGGTTTCGCGGTGGAGCGTTTCGCTGGCTTGTTTGCCGAAGCTGTCGGCGATTTTGGGAATCTGCGCGACCGCGTGATCGAGGGCCGCGGAGTGTTGCGCGGCGAGTTTTTCGAGACGCGCGAGGTCGGCGGTGGCGAGGGAGAGCCCCTCGAGGGCGGCGACAAGCTTGGTGGTTTCGGCGGAGCGCAGGGTGTCGAGTTCGTGACGCAGGGCGGCGTTCTCCTCGCTGGCCGTGGCGGAGAGCTGTTGTTGCAGGCCGGCAAGCTGCTCTTTAAGCGCCGTAGGGAGCAGTTCGGCGGCTTTCAGCTGGCGGGCGGAGTTTTCCGCGACGGCGGGCAGGTTCGAGACGGCGATGCTGATTTGCTCGGCGCAGGCGGAGACGGTGCGCGCGAGGGCCTCGATTTGGTTGGCGCGGTCTTGCAGGGCCTCCTCCTGGCGCCGGGCGTGGTTGACGACGAATGGGTAAAGCAACGCGACGGCGCCGCCTGCGACGCACAGGGCGACGGCCGCGAGGGAAAGCGGGCTGATCGGAGCGGGGGCGAACCAGCCAATCAATGCGGCCGTGACGACGAGGACGGCGTCGGCCACTATGAATGGAAGAGGGTTGAGGCGCGGGACTTCCAAGCGAAGCTCGTTCATGAAAGAAAGAAGGGGAGGGGAGGCCGAAGCCGTCGACCGGATATGTTCCCCCATGCACTGCGGAACAAGGGTGAAAACGCGGGAGGACCACGCGCCGCCGTGCGGTTTCCACGGATGCAGGGGACTGGCGATGGGATTTGCGCCCGAATTCGCCGGAGGTTGCGGGAGCCGAGGGACGCGGCCTTCGGCCGGTTGCCGGACGATCAAGTCGTGTCGGGTTCCTCACCGATCCCTTGCCCCGCGCTGATTTGCCGTTTGCCAACGCTCCGTGTCGCCCTAGCGTTGGACCTTCCATGTTCTCGTTTCTCTTCAAGCGTTTTGCCGGCCGCCACTACCGCAAGTTCCTTGAGCGCGCCAAACCCCTCGTGGCCAAAATCAACGAAATCGAGGCGTCCTACCAGAAACTGACCGACGACGAACTGCGTGCGAAGACCGCGGAGTTCAAGGCCCGGGTCGCCGCCGCGGAGGACAAGAACGCCGCGCTCGACGCCATCCTGCCCGAGGCCTTCGCGGCCGTGAAAAACGCGGCCCGCCGCCTCGTCGGCATGCGAGGCCTCGTCTGCGGCCAGGAGCTGGAGTGGAACATGGTTCACTTCGACGTGCAGCTCATCGGCGGCCTCGCGCTGCATCAGGGCCGAATCGCGGAAATGGCCACGGGCGAAGGCAAGACCCTCGTCGCGACGACCGCGATGTATCTCAACGCGCTCACCGGGCGCAACAGCCAGCTCGTCACGGTCAACGACTACCTCGCCCGCCGCGACTCCGAGTGGATGGGTTACCTCTACCGTTTCCTCGGCCTCACCGTCGGCTGCATCCAGCAGCAGATGCCGCCGGATGTCCGCCGCGCGATGTATGGCTGCGACATCACTTACGGCACCGCGTCCGAGTTCGGTTTCGACTACCTCCGCGACAACGGCATGGCCACGCGGAAGGACGACCAGGTGCAGCGCGACCACTGGTTCTGCATCGTGGACGAGATCGACTCCATCCTCGTAGACGAAGCCCGCACGCCGCTTATCATCTCCGGTCCCGCGCCGATCGAGCGCGAGCAGCCCTACACACGCCTTCAGCCCCAGGTCGCGCGTCTCGTCCAGGAGCAGGTGCGCCTTTGCAATCGTTTCATTTCCGACGCGAAGAAGACGCTCGAGAAAACCGACCTCACGCCCGACGACCGCCGCGCCGCCGCCGCGCGCATGCTGCAGGTGAAGATCGGCCATCCGAAGAACAAGCAGCTTCTCGGCCTCATGGAGACCCCCGAGTGGCGCAAGCTGCTCGACAAAACCGAGGTCGAGTTCAACTCCGACTTCCAAAAGAAAGAGCTCTATGCGCTGAAGGAGGAGCTCTATTACACCATCGACGAGCGCCAGCACCAGGCGGACCTCTCGGAGATCGGACGCAAGTTTCTCCGCCCCGACAATCCCGACGCCTTTACGCTGCCCGACCTCGCCACGGCTTTCTCCGACCTCGAGCGCCAGGCGAACCTCACGCCCGAGCAAAAGGAGGCCCAGCGGGCCGCCGCGCAGGAGGAGTTCTCCCAGGTTTCCGAGGAGATTCACGCCATCTCGCAACTCCTCCGCGCCTATTCGCTTTACGAGCGCGACATCCAATACGTCGTCGCCGAGGGCAAGGTGATGATCGTCGACGAAAACACCGGTCGCGTCATGCCCGGCCGCCGCTGGTCCGACGGCCTGCACCAAGCGGTCGAAGCCAAGGAAAACGTCACCATCGAGCGCGAGACCCGCACGTATGCCACGGTCACGATCCAGAATTACTTCCGCATGTATGAGAAGCTCGCGGGCATGACCGGCACCGCCGAGACCGAGGCCACCGAGTTC
>CAMLQS010000019.1 GCA_946482165.1 uncultured Verrucomicrobiota bacterium
GCTCCGCCAGCCACGCCACGACCTCTCCCTTCGTCGCCCCGCCCTCGTCCGCCAGATTAAACACCGCCGCCCCGCCGCCAGCTCCGCCTCCCTGCGCCCCCCTCTCCGCTCCTCGCTCATAGGCCGCTTCCATGGCTCCGATGATGTCGTCGCGATAAATCAAATTCAGCCGCGTCTCCGCCCGCCCCGACACCTCACCTCTCCTCACCTGCTCCACCAAATGAACGCGGCCCGGCCCATAGATTCCCGCGAGTCGCAACACCACCGCACCCACCCCGGTCGCTCCCGCCCACTCGCCCGCGATCCGCTCCGCTTCCACCAGCGCCCTCGTCGTCTCCGCTTCGCCGCCCACCGGATCCTCCTCCGTCACCCGCACGCCGCCGCCCTGCGGATACACCGACGTGCTGCTCGTATAGATAAGCCGCCCCGCCACGCCACCGGCCTCCGCCACTCGCCGCCCCCACCCGACCACGCTTTTCAATCCCTCCACATAGCTCCGATGATAACCCTCGGCGCCTCCGCCGCCCGCCGCGACGGTCACCGCCACCCGCTCCGCGCCCGCCCTCAATTCCGGCGCGTTCCACCACGCCTCGTTCGCCAATTCATCGATCACCGCCTCCGCGCCCGCCGCCCGAAGCTCCGCCGCCGTCTCGCGATTCCTCGTCAGCGCCACCACTCGCCACCCGCTGGCAAGCGCCCGCCGCGCCAGCTTCCCGCCCACATAGCCCGCGCCGAACACCACCAGCTTACGCCCGGCGCCCGCCTCCGTAATTTCCACGTCTTTTGCGCTTTTTGTGGCCACGCTTTCCGACTCCCTCTGATTCGTCGTCATCGTATCCTCCCACCATGCCCACGGTCCTCGCCATCTTGCCAGAGGGTTTTGAAGAGCTCGAAGCCGTCGCACCCATCGACGTCCTCCGCCGCGCCGGCTGCTCCGTCACCGTCGCCGCCCTCGGCCCCGGCATCCATTTGACCGGCCGCAACGGCATCACGCTCCACGCCGACGTCCCCCTCGACGCGCTTCCCTCCGACGCCGCCCCCTTCGACTGCCTCCTCCTCCCCGGCGGCCCCGGCGTGCAACACCTCCGCGCCTCGCCCGCCGTCCGCGCGCTCGTCGCGAAGCACCACGCCGCCGGCAAATGGATCGCCGCCATCTGCGCCGCGCCCGTCGTCCTTCACGACGCCGGACTGCTCGCCGGTCGCCGCTACACCGCGCATCCGAGCGTCGCCTCCGAACTCACCGCCATCCTCGCCCACGAACGCGTCGTCCTCGACGGCAACATCCTCACCTCCCGCGGCGCCGGCACCGCCCTCGACTTCGGCCTCGCCCTCGTCTCCGCCCTCGTCTCCCCCGAAAAATCCGCCGAGATCGCGACCGCCATTCGCGTCTAGGAGCGTGGAGCAAGGAGCCGGGAGCGAGGAGCCAAGCCGCAGACCACCAACCGATGAACGACCACGGATTCCGGCTTCAGCACTTCGATATCTGGAGCGGGCCATCGCCATCGGCGGCGAACTCCACGACCTCGCCGACACCTTGGACTCACGCGGCTACCGTCGCTACGCCGAACAGCTCCGCGCCGCCGCGATGAGCATCTCGAACAACATCGCCGAAGGCTCCGGAAGCGAGTCTGCCAAAGAATTCGCCAACTACCTCAACATCGCCCACCGCTCCGCCTTCGAAACGGCCAACATCGTGCTCTTCCTCCACTCCAAGTCGCTCCTGACTCCCACCGAAACCGACCACCTCCTCGACGAGTTGGAACAAGAGTGCCGCATGATCACCGCCTTCCGCCGCAGCCTCTAGAGATCCAGCGCCCGACGCCCCCCCTCCGTCACCGCTCCGCTCCTCCCGCTTCTCCCGTCTTCCGCCTCCTGCCTTTTCTGGCTCCCTGCTCTTCGCTCCCTGCTCCCTGCTCATATGTGCGGCATCGCCGGCTTCGTCTCCCTTCGCCATTCGCCCAACGTCCGTGAGGCCGCCCTCGGCCGCATGCTCGCCGCGCAACAACACCGCGGCCCCGACGACTCCGGCCTGGTCAGCTCCGGCCCCGCCACGCTCGGCATGCGCCGCCTCGCGATCTTCGACCCCGCCAACGGCCGCCAGCCGATGGTCTCGCCCGACGGCCGTCACCACCTCGTTTTCAACGGCGCCATCTACAACTTCCGCGAACTGCGCCCCGACTACTCCGCCCGCGGCTGGGTTTTCCGCACCGAGTGCGACACCGAGCTCCTCCTCGCCGCCCTCTCCCTCGACGGCCCCGCCGCCCTCCCGCGCCTCCGCGGCATGTTCGCCTTCGCCCTTTGGGATGCCGCCGAGCGCTCGCTCCTCCTCGCCCGCGACGCCCTCGGCATCAAGCCGCTCCTCTACCACCACGACGCCGCCGGCCCGTTTCTCTTCGCCTCCGAAGTCCGCCCCCTCCTCGCCTCGAAGCACGTCCCCGCGGATCTCGATCCCGCCGCCGCCGCCGACTTCCTCCGCTGGCTCGCCATCCCCGCGCCCCGCACCCTCCACGCCGGCATCCGCGCTCTCCGTCCCGGCGAGCGACTCCTCTTCCGCGGCGCGCGCGCCGAGATTTCCAGCTGGTGGACGCCCGCGAAGATTTTCTCCGCGCCCTCCGCCTCGCGCCCTCGCGCCGCCACCTCGATCCCCGAGCTCCGCGCGCAACTCCGCGAGCGCCTCGACGACACGATTCAGGCCCACCTCGCCGCCGACGTGCCCGTGGGCGCGTTCCTCTCCGGAGGACTCGACTCCGCCGTCGTCTGCGCGCTCATGGCCCGTCACACCGGGTCCAAGCTAAAAACATTCACCCTCGGCTTCGAGGAGACGCGATTCTCCGAAGCCGCCGAGGCCGCCGCCACCGCCCGCCACCTTGGCGTCGAACACCACGTCCACAAGCTCACCGGCGCCGCCGTGGCCGCCGATCTCGACAAGATTCTCGCCAGCCTCGACCAGCCCACCGGCGATGGCATCAACACCTACTACGCCTCCAGGATCGCCCGCCTGGGCGGCGTCACGGTCGCCCTCTCGGGCCTTGGCGCCGACGAGCTCTTCGGAGGCTACCCGTCCTTCCGGCGCCTGCCCCTGCTGGCCAGATGTCTCCCCGCCTGGCGCGTCCTGCCCTCGCCCATCCGCGCCGCGGTCCTCCGCGGCCTCGATGCCGGCCCCACCTCCGCTCGCAAGCTCGCCGCCACGCTCCGCGTCGCCGCCTCCCATCCCGAGCCCGCCTCCCTCGCCCTTGCCCAGCGTAGCGTCTTTACCGACACGACCATCTCCCAGCTCCTCGCTCCTGCGTTCGCGGGTTCGCCGATTTCAAATCTCAAATCTCAAATCTCAAATCCTCCGTCGCCGCACCCGGCCGCGGAGGAGCTCGCCGCCGCCTGGTCCGCCCTTCTCGCCGGCCGACCCGCCGGCTCGCCCGCGCCTTGGGCCGCCCTCGCCGGCTTGGCCGAGACGCGCGGCTACATGGCCGAGGTCCTGCTTCGCGACTCCGACGAGTTCAGCATGGCCCACTCGCTGGAACTCCGCGTGCCCTTTGTCGACCTTCCGCTCGCCGAATGGACTTGGGCCCAAGACCCCGCGCTTCTCTTCGCGCGCGACCTCGCCCCCAAGGCGCACCTTGCCGCCGCCTGCGCCGATCTTCTTCCACCCGCGCTCTTGGAACGCAAAAAGCGCGGATTCACCCTCCCTTTCGCCCAATGGCTGCGCGGCCCCCTCCGCCCCTTCATGGAGGACACGCTCGGTTCCGTTTCCGCCGCGCGCTCCGGGCTCTTCGACCCCTATGTGTCCGGCCGCCTCTGGCGCGCCTTCCGAGACGGCTCCGACGACCGCGCCTGGTCCCGCGTCTGGTCCCTCGCCCTTCTCATCCACCTCGCCAATCGGCGCTGAAGGCGCGCCCGCCTCGCGAGGTCGCGGCGGCAGTCCCGCCTAATGAGTGTTTACAATCAATTCACATTCTTGTCGTGATACGCGGGGCAGTCCCTGGTTCTCTCTCCCAACACCTCCATGAAAGCCGCTCTCCTAGCGCCCGAATTCGCCGCCTCCGATGGCGGCATTCAGCGTGTCTTGCGGCTTTATTTGCGCGCTCTCGCCGAAGACCCGACCCATCGCTCGCTCGCGCTTGTCGCGTTGAACGATACGCCCGCCGACTTCGCTCGCGTGCCCGGCCTCGCGCAACCGGAGCTCAATGGCAGGCCGCTCTCCCGCGCCGCCTGTTCCAGGTCCAAATCCGCCTTCGTGCGCGAGGCATGGAGCGCCGGCTCCGGCGCCGGCCGCGTCATCTGCGGCCACTTGGCGCAACTCCCCGTCGCAGCCATGGCGACGCGCCCGGGCGGCCGGCTCGCCCTCGTGGCCCATGGTATCGAGGCTTGGGAAAAGCCTTCGCCGCTGCACCTGCTCGCGCTGCGTCGCTGCGACCGCGTCTTCTGTGTATCGCGCTATACCCGCGATCGCCTGCGCGCCCTGCTCCCGTGGCTGGAATCCCGTCTCCGCGTGGTGCCCAACGCCCTCGATCCCGAGCTGCTTTCCGGCCCCGCTCCCGAACCCGCCCCCTCGGGCCGGCCGCCGGTGATCCTCTGCGTCGGGCGTCTCAGCGCCGCCGACGCCTACAAGGGCTACGACCTTCTGCTGCAGGCCTTCGCGCTGCTTCCGCCCTCCGCTTTTCACTCGCATCCGGAACTTGTCCCGCGCCTGCGCTTCGTCGGCGACGGCGACGACCGCCTCCGCCTCGAGGCCCTCGCCCACGAGCTTCGTGTCTCCGACCGTGTCGAGTTTTCCGGCCGACTCGCCGACGCCGAACTGCGGCGCGCTTTCGCGGATTGCACCTGCTTCGCCCTGCCCAGCACGGGAGAGGGCTTCGGCCTCGTCTATCTGGAGGCGATGGCCGCCGGCCGCCCCTGCGTCGGCCTGCATGCCTCCGCGGTGCCGGAACTCGTCGGACCACAAACGGGAGTCCTGTCCGAACCCGGCAACGCCGCCGCGCTCGCCGCCGCGCTCGCCGAATGCCTCTCCCGCTTTTGGGACGCCGCCGAGCTCCGCCAGGCCGCGCTTTGCTACAGTTACCCGCACCTCGTCACCGCGCTCGCCACCGCGTGGCATTAGGCGCTGTCTTCGAAATAAACCAGCGCTCCGTGAGAGGGAAATTATGCTCGGCCAAGGCGGCCGAGGCGGACCAGAGGTCCGTGCCGCCTCGGGCAACGCCGGCCCGGCGTGAGTTCCCTCCCACCCGCAGGGCGTCGGCGGAGCGTAGGTCTGTTTCGAAGACGGCGCCTGGCGCATCGCGCTTTTGCAAACCGCGAATCGCCTACGCATTCCCCTCTTGGCCTGCGCGTAATTAAAGCGTGAAATGGCCCCCGACGCCGCGTCTTCTTCGAATCTCTTTTCCTGATGCATGCGCCCGCGGTTTCCCGCAGCAGCCAACCGGCCCTTGTCCTCTGCCCCGAGCTCTTTGCGGCGGAAGGCGGCATCGCGCGCATGTCACGCATCTACCTCGAGGCGCTGGCCGCGCTCTCGCCGGCCGAACTTCGTCTTGTTGTCCTGAACGACCGGACGATTCCCGCCGCCTCGCTGGCCCGACACCTGCCCGCTGGCGCGCCCGCGGTTTCCGTCGCCTGCGGGCGTTCCAAGGCGCGCTTCGTCGCCGCCACCCTCATCGGCACCTCGCGCTGCCGCCGCGTCCTCGCGACCCACGTGCATTTGCTGCCCGTCCTGTCGCTGGCGCGCCTGCTCCGGCCGGGCCTCGCCTGGGACGTGGTCCTCCACGGAGTGGAAGCCTGGGCGCCGCCCCCGCCCGCCTCCGCCCGCGCACTGCGCCGCGCGCGAAAGGTGTATTGCGTAAGCCAATACACCCGCGATGTCGTCGCCGCCCGCGAGCCCGGCCTCGCCGACCGCCTCCGCGTCCTCCCCAACGCGATCGACCCCGGCCTCGCGGAAGCCCTGGGTCGCATCTCCCCGGCTGGCGCCGAGCCCGGCCGCATCCTCGCCGTCTCCCGTCTCGCCCCGCACGACCACGCCAAGGGCATCGACCACCTCATCCAAGCCTTGGCCGAGATCCGCGCCTCCGTCCCGTCCGTCACGCTGCACATCGTGGGGGACGGCGCGGATCGCCCGCGCCTCGAGGCGCTCGCCGCCGCGTCGCCCGCGCGCGCGGCGATCACGTTCCACGGCAGTCTCGGCGAGTCCGCCCTGTGCGACCAGTTCGCCCGCTGCCGCCTTTTCGCCCTGCCCAGCAACAAGGAAGGCTTCGGACTCGTTTATGCCGAGGCGCTCCAGGCCGGCCGTCCCTGCCTTGCCGCCCGCGCCGGGGGCTCGCCGGAGGTCGTCGGCGAAGAGGGCGGGGTCCTCGTTCCCTACGGCGACGTCCGCGCGATCTCGCAAGCCTGCGTCCGCGCCTTGCAAAGCGACTGGCCCGCGGAAACGCTCCGCCGCCGGGCCGCCTGTTTCGGCGTCACCGAATTCAACCGCAACTTCCGCAGCATTTGGCTGGAACCGTGAAAGCATCTTCCGCCTCCATCCCCCTCGCCCCCACCGCCCCGGATGCGCCCGCCATCATCCTCGAGGCCGGCCGCGCATCGGCGCATTACTGGCGCGATCTCTGGCGTTACCGCGAACTGGCCGGCTTCCTCGCCTGGCGCGACATCAAGGTCCGCTACAAGCAAGCCGTCCTCGGCATCGCCTGGGCGGTGATCCAGCCCGCCATCCAGACCGTCCTGCTGACCTTTGTCTTCGGCAAACTCGCCAAAATGAACGACGGCGGACTGCCCTACCCGCTCATCGTCCTCTGCGGCCTGCTGCCGTGGCAGCTTTTCACCGGCGCCTTCAACGGCGCGGGCAACAGCCTCGTCGGCAATTCCCACCTCATCAGCAAAGTCTACTTCCCGCGGCTGATCGTGCCCGTGTCGTCGCTCGCCGTCTCTTTGATCGACTTCGGCGTCATGCTCGCGATCACGTTGCCGGTTGTTTGGATCTTCGGCCCGGCCCCAAGCTGGCAGATCCTCTTGCTGCCGCTGTTTGTTCTCCTCGCCTTGGGCATCGCGCTGGGCGCGGGGCTGTGGATCACGGCTCTCACCGTGCGCTTCCGCGATTTCCGCTTCATCACGCCGTTCATTTTGCAAATCGGCGTCTTCGTCACCCCCGTCGGTTTCCGCACCGACGTTCTCCCCCGCTGGCGCGACCTGCTCGCGCTCAACCCGCTTTCCGGCGTGGTGGACGGCATGCGGTGGTGCCTGCTCGGGGGCCGCACCTCGCTCCATCTGCCCGGCCTCGCTATCTCGCTCGTCGTTGCCGCGCTCCTCATCGCCACCGGCATCTGGTATTTCCGCCGCGTCGAGCGTCAATTCGCCGACGTCATATGAGCTGGGACCAGGGAGCCGGGAGCCAATCCTCCAGCCCACGAGCCCCCCGCCCGCCTCCTTCCGCTCTCCATCCTCCACCGCCGCCCGCCTCCTCTCCGTCCTCCGTCTTTTCAGGCTCTCTGGTCCTAGCCCCGCTCCCTGCTCCCCGCTCCCATGTCTCTCCCCGCCATCGAGGTCTCCGGCTTGAGCAAACGCTACGTGCTCGAACACGAATCGAGGCACGACAACTTGCGCGACACCCTGCATCACGCCGCGCGGAAGCTCTGGCGCCGCGCCCGCTGGGGCACGGGCTTCGAACGCGAGGAGTTCTACGCCCTGAGCGACGTGTCTTTCTCCATCCGGCCCGGCGAGGTCGTCGGCATCATCGGCCGCAACGGCGCGGGCAAATCCACGCTGCTCAAGATCCTCTCCCGCATCACCGAACCCAGCGCTGGCAGGATCACCATCCGCGGCCGCGTCGCCTCGCTGCTCGAGGTCGGCACGGGCTTCCACCCCGACCTCACCGGCCGGGAAAACATCTTCCTCAACGGCGCCATTCTCGGCATGAGCCGGATCGAGATCCGGAAAAAATTCGACGAGATCGTGGCCTTCGCCGAGGTCGAGCGCTTCCTCGACACACCCGTGAAACGCTACTCGAGCGGCATGTATGTGCGCCTCGCCTTCGCCGTGGCCGCGCACCTCGAGCCGGACATCCTCATCGTCGACGAGGTCCTCGCCGTCGGAGACGTCGCCTTCCAGAGAAAATGCCTGGGCAAAATGCGGGAGGTCGCGACCGGCCAGGGACGCACCGTGCTCTTCGTCAGCCACAACCTCACCGCCATCCGCCAGCTTTGTCCCCGCACCCTCGTCCTCGCGCGCGGACAACTCGCGGGCGACGGCGGCACCGGCGGCATCCTTGATCGCTACATATCGGAAGGGGCCGGCGCCGGCACCGATCCCGTGCCGGCGCCCGACGCCGACCAGCTGCAACGCGCCTATGTCAGCCGGATCATCATCGAGGACGACTCCGGGAAGTCCGTCGATTCCGTGCCCGTCGGCCAGCCTTGGCGGATCCGTATCCTGGTCGCCGTCGCCAACCCTCAAACCGCCTTTTCCGCGGCGGTGGGCCTTTGCGAAATGGACGGCACTCCGGTGCAGACCGTGTGGCACCCTCCGCAGAATCTGCGGGCCGGAAATCACGAGTTCATTTTCCGCCAGGACAAGGTGATCCTCGCCTGCAACACCTACCAGATCGTGGTCGGCCTCACCAGCGAGGCGCGTTCGATCCAGCAGATCACCCACGGGCGCCTGGAAATATCCGGCGCGCCCGACGACGAAAGATTCCAAACCACGAGCGGCGTCGGCCACGTGCTCAACTCCATGACCACCCTTCACCGGGAACTCTGAATGCCGTCCTCCGCAAGCACGCCCCGCCGGGCCCGTTTCGCCGGCCCCCTCGCCCCATGATCGTCACCCGTCTGCTCGGTGGTCTGGGCAACCAGATGTTTCAATACGCCGCCGGCCTCGCCCTGGCCGAGCGAAGGCGCACCGTGCTCAAGCTCGACGTCTCCTGGTATCGGCACCACGCCGAATACGAAGCTCACAACCGCTACGCGCTTTCCTGCTTCAACATCACCGAGCAGTTCGCCACCGACGAGGAACTCGAGGCCGCCCGCCCCGCCCGGCTCACCCGCACCGAACGATGGGCCGTCGCCATGGCCCGGGTCCTCCGGCTGCGCGGCCACGTGCGCCGCCAGACGCGACCCGATCGCATGCACGCCCCGCCGACCTTCGCCTTTTATCCCGGCTTCGTCGACCTGCCCGACGGCACCTGTCTCGAAGGCATGTTCCAATCCGAGCGCTTTTTCACCGACGCGGCCGATCTGCTGCGGCTCCATTTCTCCTTCCGCTACCCCGCGCCGCCCGAGGTCGCCGCGCTCGCCGCGCGCATCCGCGCGAAACCGTCCGCCGCCTTGCACTTCCGCCGCGGCGACTACGTCCGCGATCCCTCCTTCGCCCGCGAACTCGGCGTGGTCGGCGTCGATTATTACCACGCCGCGGAGAAACTGATCCGCGAACGCTCGCCCGACGCCGTCATCTACGTTTTCTCCGACGACATCGAACGCGTCGCGCAGGAATACCGCCCCGCCGGCCCGCACGAATTCGTGCGCTGCGTCCAGTCCTGGCACGCGCACGACACCCTGCGCCTGATGTCTCTTTGCGAGCACATCGCCATCGCCAACAGCACCTTCTCCTGGTGGGCCGCCTGGCTCAACCCGTCCCCGTCCAAACTCGTCGTCGCCCCGTCCCCTTGGTTCGCGAACAGCCCGCTGGATACCCGCGACGTCGTTCCCGCCGGCTGGACCCGTCTCCCCGCGCGCGTATGAAGATCGCCTTTGTCTCGACCATCGCAGGCTGGCCGTGGGGCGGCGCGGACGCGCTCTGGACCCGCGCCGCGGAGGGCGCCTTGGACCGCGGCGATCGCGTGCTGCTCGCCCTCTTCCCCAAGACGCTCGCCCACCCTCGGATCTCCGCCCTTCGCGCGCGCGGCGCCACCGTGTTCGAACGGCCCGCCCACGTTCCCCAAGGCATGCTCTCCCGGGTCGTGAATCGTCTGGGACGCCGCCCCCCGCCCTCCGACCCGCTGCCCGCCGCCTTGCAGGAGTTCGCCCCCGACTTGGTCGTGATCAGTTGCGGCGGCACCTACGATCTCGTCGCCGAGCCCGCGCTGTGCGCCTGGCTCGCGCGCGGCGCGCCCTACCGTGTCCTCGCCAACCTCCAGCACGAGCACCCGGAACTGCCCGAGGATCAAAGGCTGCGCGCGCGGGATATCCTGTCGTCCGCCCGACAGGCATGGTTCCTCTCGCGGCGCAACTTGGAGACCACGCGCCGGCACCTCGCGCATCCGTTGCCCAACGCCGACACGGTGCAGATTCCCCTTCGCTGGACCTCGGCGGACCGCTCCCCCTGGCCCGCCTCCCCGCCTTGGCGCATGGCCACCGTGTCACGCCTCTCCCCCGAGAAGGGCCTTCCGCTGCTCTTGCACGCAGTCGCAACGGTGCTCGGGGCGGAAGCGGACTGGCGGCTCACCCTCTACGGCCAGGGCCCCCAGGAATCGCGGCTGCGCGAACTGGTCGCATACCTCGGCCTCTCCGATCGCGTGACCTTCGCCGGCTTCGCCGAAAGCCTGCGCGAGATCTGGGCGAACAACCACCTCATGGTCTCCCCCGCCCACGAGGAGGGCGTGCCCATGACGATTCCCGAAGCCATGCTTTGCGGCCGCCCCGTGCTCGCCACCGCCATCGGCGGCGCGGAGGAATGGATACGCCCCGACAACGGCTTTATCTGCCCGGCCCCCAGCCGCGGACCGTTGGAAGACACCCTGGCCCGCGCCTGGGCCGCGCGCCCGAGCTGGGCCGCCATGGGCGAACGCGCCGCCCGCGACGCCGAACAACGCCTCGCGCCCGACGACTGGCGTCGCATCATCGCCGTGAACCCCGCCACGTCCGCGCCTGTTTCCGGCCAGCCATCGCGGCCGGTCTCCTCCGATCGCTAAACCCCCGCCCCATGCATCAGACCTTTTTGGAAAAACAGGTTTGGAACCGTTGGCGCGGCTTCCTCCAACGTCGCCGGGGAGTGGCTCTGGCCCCCGGCTATCGCCTCGGCGCCGGCCTGCGATTTCGCCTCACGCCGCCCGGAGCCATCGCCATCGGCTCCGGCTGCTGGATCGAGGACCACGCCGTCCTCGACACCTTCGGCGGCGAAATCCGGTTGGGGAACAATGTCTTCATCGGCCCGCACGCCGTCATCTACGGCCACGGCGGCGTCGAGGTGGGGGACGACTGCCTCGTCGCCATGCATTGCCGCATCCTGTCCTCCAACCACACGGTCCCCGCCTTCGGGACGCCCATGCGGACCCGCCCCGACGTCCTGCTTCCCACCAAACTCGGCCGCGACGTCTGGCTCGGCGCCGGAGTGACCGTCCTCGGCGGCGTCACGATCGGCGACGGTTGCGTCGTCGGGGCGGGCGCCGTCGTCACCAAAGACATCCCCGCCGGCTCGATCGCCTACGGCGTGCCGGCCCGCGTCCGCGGCCGGCGCGAAGGAGCCCCCGGCGCATGAAAATCTCCGTCATCATCCCCGCCCACAACCCCGACCATGGCCGGCTCGTCCGCACCTTGGCGGGGCTCCGCGCCCAGACCCTTCCGGTCCACGAATGGGAAACCCTCGTCGTCGACAACGGCTCCTCGCCCCCCATCGACCTGGAAATGCTCCGCCCCTCCGGGCCGTCCAACCTCCGCCTCGTCCAGGAACCTCAACTCGGACTGACGCCGGCGCGGTTGCGCGGCTTTCACTCCACCTCCGGCGAGATCGTCGTGCTCGTCGACGACGACAACGTCCTCGCCCCCGACTACCTCGCCACCGCCCTCGCCATCGCCCGCGAACATCCCCGGCTCGGCGCTTGGAGCGGAAACGTCATCCTCGAATTCGCCCCCGACGCGGTTCCACCGCCCCGCGAGTGGCGCCATGCCCTCACCGAACGCCACGTCGCGACGGACTCGATTTCCACCGATCGCGAGCACCACGACTCCACCCCATGGGGCGCCGGACTCTGCGCGCGCCGCGAGGCCTGCGACGCCTACGCCGACGCCCTGGCGCGCGATCCGCGGCGGCGCGCCCTCGATCTCCAAGGCGGCACCCTCCTCTACGGCGGCGACACCGACATCGCCTACGTCGCCTGCGCCCGCGGTTTTTCCAAGGGGGTGTTCGCCCGGCTGAGCCTCCAACACCTGATCCCGGCCCATCGTTGCACGGAAAGCTACCTGCTCCGCTCCATCGAAGGCCACGCCTACTCGGCCGTGGTGCACGGCTACATCCTCGGCGACCCGCTTCCCGCCTTCTACGCCGCTCCGGGCTGGCGCCTCCGCCAATGGCTGCGACGGCTCAAACTGTCCCGCCCGGAGCGCCTCGCCGCCGCCGCGCGCGCCCGCGGCCACGCCCGCGCCGTCCGCGCCCTGCGCGCATCCCCCGCCTCGTGAACACACGCCCGCGCGTCTATTTTTACTGCCATCCCAACCCCGGCGCCTACCAGGACGACGTGGTGATTCTCGCCGAAGGCCTGCGCGAGCTCGGCTGCGAGGTCTTCGGCAACTGCAACTACTGGCAGCGTTCCCCCGATCCCGCCGACATCCTCGTCCGGCACGATCCCTCGGTCGGCCCCGACGACTGCGACATCGTCGCCGTATCCTATATTTGGACACGTTGGATCGGCCCCGATTTCCGCATCGAGGAACGCCCCCTGCCCCCCGGCCTCTTCGCCCCCGGCCGCCGCTATCGCACCGCCTATCTCGACTACGACGACGGCTACGAAACCGCGAGCTGGCGTCCCGAATTCCGCGCCTTCGACCTCATCCTCCGCCCCAAATACAACCGGCGCTGCTTCCACCCGGAAAACCATCGCCCCTGGGCGCTGGGCGTCCACGTCCGGATGCTCGACATGTGCGCCGACGCCCCGCCCTGGTCCTCCCGTCGGCGGGAACTGCTGGTCAATTTCGGCGCCAGCCACCCCTACGTGCATGGAACCCGCGCCGTAGCCGGTCCGCCCTTCGTCGCCGCCGCCCGCGCCCGCTTCGCGATCAACGACCAGCGGGACGACCTGACGCGGGAGCCGGCCGATCCCTACGACGCCCTGATGTGGCGCCAAACCCAGCGCCGCCACAGCCGCGCCTACTACCGGCGCCTGACCTCCGCGCAGGCCGTGGTCGCCTTCTGCGGCGAATTCATCCCGGCCGCCCCCTTCCATCCGCGCTATTTGGTGGGAGGCCGCAAAGCGACGATCTCACGTTCACTCCACCGCGCCGCCGCCCTGCTCGACCCTCGTCCGCCGCGCCTTATCCAGTGGGACAGCTGGCGCTTCTGGGAGGGCCTCGCGGCCGGCTGCCTTGTATTCAACTTCGACCTCCCCCTTTACGGCGTCCAGCTCCCGGTCATGCCGGAGAACTTCGTCCACTACGTTGGCGTGCGCCCCGACAACATCCCGGAGGTGCTGGCCCGACTCGAGGCGGACCCAAGCTTGCCCGGGCGCATCGCCGCCCAAGGCAGGGCCTGGGCGCTCGAACACTACTCCCCTGTCGCCATGGCGCGGCGCTTTCTCAGCCTCGTCGCATGAGCTCCCTGTTCTCACGTCTGCGCGATCGCTGGCGCCGCGTCTGGGCTTTCGCCGCAACCGGCCGGGGCGCCCTCGACCGGCTCCGCCTGGCGCGCGCCGGCCTCGCCCGCGGCAGGCCCTTTGACGGTCCCTCCCTTTACGCGCGCATCGGCCGGCTGCCCCGCGCGATCATCACGCCGCGTCTCCGCGCAACCGACGGCGGGCGCATCATGCTGGATCTGCGCGACCTGCCCGACCTGATGATCTTCGAGGAGATATTCGTCGACGGCATCTACCCCATGGACGCCGCGCCTTTCGCGCCGGAGGCGATCTTCGACTGCGGCGCCTGCCGCGGACACTTCGCCCTCCTTGCCCATTCCCTCCATCCGTCCGCCAGGCTGGAGCTCTTCGAACCCGAGCCGCACAACCAGGAACGCATCCGCTCCAATCTCGCCCTGAACCGGATCCACGCCACCGTTCATCCCGCCGCCGTGGGCGCCGCCTCCGGCTTCGCCCGGTTCACCGGGAGCGGTTTCGGCGGACGCATCCTCGCCCCCGACGAGACGCAGGACGAAGCACGGACGCCCGCGACGCAGGTCGCCGTCGTGGATCTGCCCGCCCTCCTTCGCGCCAATCCGCCGTCCTCTCTCTGGCTGAAAATCGACATCGAAGGCGCCGAGGAAACCCTCCTGCCCGCCTTGGTCGGCGTGCTGCCGGAGCGCACCGTCATCTGGCTCGAAACCCATCACGCCGAAGCCCGGGTGGCCGCCTTCCTCGACCCTCTCCTGCAAAGCGGCTTCACCCGACGGATCATCCGGCGGAGAGCCGGCCCGTCGGCCGACATCGAGTATGTGGAGCAGGTGCTTCTGCGCGCGGAGAAAACCTAGGATGTGCCCCGCCCCCCGCATTCTCTTTCTGACCTCCGAGGCGCCCCATTCCGGGGCGGCCGGCTCGATTTATTTCCACCGGCTCTTCGCCGACTGGCCCGCCGATAGGCTTCACGTCGTCACCAACCACCCGCCGCCCGAAGGCGCCGACACGCTCGCCTGCGCCTATCGCACGCTGCGCCTGCCGATCGACCGCCTCGACCGCACTCGCTTGTGGCCGTGGAAAGCCCGCCTGCGCGTCCTCGGAGCCGGCCGCCTTGTTCCGCTGCGCCCGGTCGAACGCGCGGTCGGCGACTTTCGCCCTCAGGCCGTGGCCACGCTGATGCAAGACTCGTGGTATTACGACCTCGCCGCGCGCTACGCCGCCGCGCGCCGCCTGCCGCTGATTCTCTTCGTGCACGATCTGGCCGACGGCTTCGAGCCCGTGCCCGGCCGGCTGCGGGCGCGGCAACGCGCGAAGGACCGCGGCGTTTATCGCCGCGCCGCGCTTCGCCTCTGCGTCAGCCCCGGCATGGTCTCGCACTTCGAGCGCGAATTCGAGGCGCCCGGGCACGTCCTGCCGCCACCCCGCTCGGAGACTCCGCCGAGCCAGGACCCCGAAAATTGCCGGACGCTCAAAAACCCCTCGCGCCTCACCCTGGGCTACGCCGGCGGGCTGCACTACGGCTACGGCGAGCAACTCCTGCGCATGATCCCGGCGCTGCGCGCGGCCGGCGCCTTTGTCGAGGTCTTCGGCGCCACGCCCTCCGGCCCGCTCGCCCCGCTCCTCGCGGCATCCGACGTTTTCCGCTTCAACGGCCACGCCGCCACGCCCGAGCACGCCTGGCGGGGCCTGCTCGCGCGCTGCGACGCCACGCTCCTGCCCTACCTGTATCCACCCGACCAGCACGCCCGCCAATACCGCACGCATTTCCCCAGCAAACTCGGCGACGCGCTCTCCCTCGGGCTTCCCCTGCTGGTCACCGGCCCCGCCGACGCCAGCGGGGCGGCGTGGTGCCGGGCTCGCCCGGGCAGCGCCCTGACCGTCGAGCAACCCGACGAACTCGCCGCAAGCCTTCGACGGCTCCGCGACTCCGCCGATCTCCGGGTTTCCCTCTCCCGGGAAGGCCGGGCCGCGGCCGCCGCCTTCGATCCCGCGCCGCTGCGCGCACGTCTGCAAGGCCTCTTGCGGGAAGTCGTCCCTCTTGCGCCAACATGATCCTGCCCGTCAGCGTCCTCATACCGACCATGAATCGCCGGGAGCGGCTCGTCCGCACGGTGGAGCAACTGCTCGCCCGGCGAAGCCTGCCCGCCGAGGTCATCGTCGTCGACGCCTCGGAGCGCCCGGTGACGCCTTTGGATCTTCCCCCTCCCCCGGAAGGCGTTCGCGTGCTCTGCCAGCCCGCGGCGCGGCGCGGCGCGGCGGCCCAGCGCAACCAGGCTTTCGCCCTCGCCGGCCAGCCCCACGTGCTGTTCTCGGACGACGATCTCGATTTTCGCGGCGACACGCTCGGCCTGCTTTGGCGCGAACTTGAGCAAGATCCTTCCCTCGGCGCCTGCGGGGTCGTGTTGGAGAACCAGCACTACCACCCGCCCGGACGAATCATGCGCGCCTTCTTCCGACTGCTGGGATGTCCCGCGAACGGATCGCTGGCCGGCCGCTGCTGCGGGCCCGCCCTGAATTTCCTTCCCGACGTTCGCCCCGCGCCGGATCGCGTGGACTGGCTGAACCTCGCGTTCACGCTATGTCGGCGCGACGCGCTTCCCGTCCCTCCGCTCCTCGATTTTTTCCACGGCTATTCGCTCATGGAAGATGCCGCCCTCACCCTCCACATCGCTTCCTCCCGCCGGATAACCTATGTGCCGGAAGCGATCATCTTCCACGACATGAGGCAGGCCGACTACAAGGACAGCCCCCGCGCGCGCGAACGGATGGAGGTCGTCAACCGCTGCTTCGTCATGCGTCACGTCATGGGAAAACGAGGCTGGAAGTGGGAGCTTCGCCTGCTCGCCTGGCACGCGTTCTCCCTTCTTGTCTCGCTCCGCTCCTCGAAAGGCTGGCGCCGCTTTCCCGCCGCCCTGCTCGGCAAAATGGACGGCCTTGTGGAAGTCCTCCGCTCCGGCCGAAGCTGGCGGGGCTATCCATCATCCCCCCGCCAAACATGATTCGCCTGCTCCACCGTTTCGGACAAGGGTCGGCCTCCCGCCTGCGCAACCTCGCCTACCGGCTCCTGGGCGTGGACTTTCGGGACTATTGCTGGCTGCGCGCGGTCGAGATCCCGCGCCAGTGGAATGACATCACTCTTCACGGCTGCTCGCTGGACCGCGGCGTCGTGCTCCTTTGCAGCGGAAGCCCGCGGAAAAACAAAATCGAGATCGGCCACGGCGCCTACCTGAACCGCTACACGATCATAGACGCGCACGAACACATCGCGATCGGCCGCGACGTGATGATCGGCCCGCACTGCTTCATCACCGACGGCGAACACGGGATGCGTCCGGGATCGTCGGTGAAAAGCCAGCCCATGAGCGCCCGTCCCGTGATCATCGAGGACGAGGCCTGGCTCGGCGCCCACGTGGTCGTCCTGCCGGGAGTGCGCATCGGCCGGGGCGCGGTCGTGGGCGCGGGCAGCGTCGTCACCCGCGACATCCCCGCCGGCACCGTTGCGCACGGATCCCCCGCGCGTCCGCGCCGCTCCCGCGCCGCCACCGAGTAAAGCCGCGCCGCGACAGCCATGCACCCACCCCCGCATCCCCGCGTGCTCGTCGGCATCACCACCCGCAATCGGTCCGACATCCTGCCCAAGGCGCTGCGCTCCGCCCTCGCCCAAGACTATCCCGCCGTCACGGTCGCCGTCCTCGACGACGGCTCCACCGACGCCACCCCGGCGCTGGCCGCGGGCTTCGCCAACGTATCCTGGCGGCGCCACGAAAAATCGCTCGGCATCATCGACAGCCGAAACGAGCTCATGCGCGAGGCCGCGGCGGATTATTACCTCAGCCTCGACGACGACGCCTGGTTCCTGCGCGACGACGAGATCTCGCTCGCGGTCGCGCATCTAGAAACGCATCAGGAGGTCGCCGCCGTCGCCTACGACATACTCTCCCCCGACCGCCCCGGCCCCGCCACCCGCGAGGCCGCCCGGCCCGCGGCCATGTTCATCGGCTGCGGCCATCTTCTCCGTCTCTCCGCCGCGCGGGAGGTCGGTTTTTACGCCGCCTCGCCCGGCTTCTACGGCTCCGAGGAAAAGGACCTCGCCCTCCGCCTCGCCGACCGCGGCGGACGCATCGACCTGCTTCCCGGCGTCCATGTCTGGCACGACAAAAAATGGGAGGGGCGCGACTGGTTCCCCCTCCACCGCTCCGGCGTCTGCAACGAACTCGCGCTCGCCCTGCGACGCTGCCCGCTGCCCGATCTGCTCCTGGTTTTTCCCGCGAAACTTTTTAGTTTTCTCCGCTACTGGCTGCGACGACCCGAATTTTTCCGCGCCGGACTCGCGGGCGTGGGCGACACGTTCCGCCACCTCGGCCGCATCTGGCGCGGACGCGAGCCCGTGCGCCGCGCCACGTTTTGGAACAGCGTGAAGGGCCGTCCCGTCGCATGAGCCCCCCCGCGCCATCTCCTCTCCTGTCGGAACGCCTCGACCAGTTGCGCTGGATGGCCGCGCTCGCCGTCTGCGCGGCGCACCTTCGCTCGATCACTCTCGCCAACTATGCCGGCGACGGCTGGGCCGGCGGCGCGTTTTTCTTCGTGCATGGATTCGGTCACCAGGCCGTGATGTTTTTCTTCGTCATCAGCGGCTTCCTCGTCGGCGGCGACGTCCTGCGCCGCTGCCAGGCGGACGCCTTCAGCTGGCGCCGTCACCTCGCCCGCCGCGGAGCCCGGCTTTACCTCGTGCTCGTCCCCGCCCTCCTCCTTACGCTTGTCTGCGATCGCGTCGGACTCGCCTGGTTCAACCAAGAGGGCCTCTACACCCATGGACGTCCCTTGGTGATGGTCTATTTCAACATTTCCGAGCGTCTCGGCGCCGAGGTCCTGCTCGGGAATCTCTTTTTCCTCCAAACCATCCTCACCCCGACGCTCGGCTCCAACTCCCCGCTTTGGAGCCTGGCGAACGAGGCGTGGTATTACCTGCTCGCCCCTCTGCTGATCCTCGCCTGCCTCCGCTCCACTCCTCCCCTCCGGCGCATCGCGTGCGCCCTCGGGCTCCTTGCCGCCGGCTGGTTCGTCGGCGCGGGAATCTCGTCCTACTTCGTCGTCTGGCTCTTCGGCGCCGGCGTGCATCTCCTGCGCCGCCCCTTGCTCCGCCACTCCTGGCCCGCGTGGTTGCTAACCGGCGGGGCGTGCCTCGCGCAGCGCCTCCACCTCGTGCCCGCCGGACCGCTCCCCAACTGGGCGGCCGACACGTTGATCGGCGTCGGCGTCGCTCTGTTGATCAATCATTGGATGCACCGGCCGCGACCAGCCGGCCGCCTGGCAAAGACGCACCAACTCCTCGCCGGCTTCTCCTTCAGCCTCTATGTCTGCCACTGGCCGATCGGCCTGCTGCTGGTCGCCGCCAGCCAGCGCCTTTTCGGTTTCGGCATCCAACTCCCCTTCACTTTGCCGAGCGTCTGTTTCTATCTCGGACTTCTCGTCGTGGTCGTGTTGTTCTGCTTCGTGTTCTCCCGGCTCACCGAAAAGCACACCGCAAGCCTCCAGGCGCGGCTCTCCGCCTGGCTCGGAGTCGCGGCACGCCCGCGCCCCGCACCATGAAGGCGCTTCTCGCACATCCCGGCACCCAGCACGCCTTCCGGCTGGCGCGAGAGCTGCACCGGCTCGGCCGCCTCGATGGCTTTTGGTCGAGCCTGGTGTTTGCGGCCGACGGCCCTCCCGCCCGCCTGCTCGGCTCCCGCCTGCCTCGCAACCGCGTCCTGCCCGAGGTCCCCGCCGCGCTGCTCCACAGCCGCCCGTGGGGCGAGCTGCTCGGAAGACTGCGACGCGGCGGAGACGGCGAACTCGCCATTCACCGCCGCAACGCGCGTTTTCAATGCGCCATTCCCGCGCGGGCTGTCGCGCGGGCCGAGGCGGTGATCGCTTTCGACACCTCCGGCTGGCTGCTCGCCCGGCGCGCGCGCGACGCCGGAAAGCCCTTCTTCCTCGACCGCACCATCGCGCACCCCGCCGTGCTCGCGCGAGGACTCGCCACCCTCGCCGCCGCCTATCCCGACTGGCCCTTGGACCTAAGACCCCGCGCCGCGGAGATATGCCGCGCCGAAGAGGAGGAACACGCGCTCGCGACGCGCGTCGTGGTCGGCAGTTCCTTCGCGCGAGATTCGCTCGTGGCCGAAGGCGTCGACGCGTCCCGCATCGCGATCAATCCCTACGGCGTGGACTGGACGGCTTTCGCCGCGCCTCCGCCCGCCGTCGAGGCGCGCCCCTTCCGCTTTCTTTTCGCGGGCTCGATCCTGGCGCGCAAAGGCGTGCCCGTGCTGCTGGACGCCTGGCGCGCCCTTCGCCGGGGCGACGCGGAACTCTGGCTGGCCGGCGGGCTGCCGCCCGAGCTCCGCTCCCGCATCCCCGAGCTTCCCGGCCTTCGCCTGCTCGGTCGCGTGCCCAACGCCGACATGCCCGGCCTCTACGCCCGCGCCGACGTGCTCGTGCTCCCCAGCCTGCAGGAAGGTTTCAGCCTGGTTTTGCTCGAAGCTCTCGCGTCCGGCCTGCGCATCCTCGCCACGCCCCAGACCGGCGCGGCCGATCTGCTCGAAGACGCCTCGCTCGGCGCGCTCGTCGAATGCGCCTCGGTGGATTCGCTCCGCGCCGCGATGGAGCGCGAAATGGATCGCCGTCCCGATCGCGACGCCGTCCGCGCCGGCGCGCACCGCCTGCAAACCCGCTATTCGTGGACCGAGTATGGCCGGCGCTGGGCCGACCTGCTCGATTCCCCCGCCTGAACCATGCTCGCCATCATCACCAGCCACCCGATCCAATACCAAGTCCCGCTCTGGCGCGCCTTGGCCGCCGACGGACGGGTGCCGTTTGAAGTCTGGTTCCTCACGCCTCACGGCGTCGCTCCCTCGCTCGATCCGGACTTTGGCAAGGTTTTCGCCTGGGACCGCGATCTTGCCGCCGGCTACCCGCACCGCTTCGTGCCCGTGCGGCCCGGCTGGACCATCGATCGCTTCCGCGGCATCCGGCTCGCCGAATCCTGGGAAGCCCAATTCCGGGCGCGCGGCGTCACCCGGATCTGGATCGAAGGCTGGCGTTTCTCCGTCCTGTGGACCGCCGCGTTCGCCGCGCGCCGCCTGGGCCTGCCGGTCTGGCTGCGAGGCGAAAACCACGATCTCGCGCCCGAATCCTGGCGACGCCGCCTGTGGAAGCGCCCGCTGCTCCGCGGCTTGTTCTCCGGCGTCGACGCCTTCCTCGCCATCGGCTCCGCCAACCGCCGCTTTTATGAAAAGGCGGGCGTGTCGCGCGACCGCATCCACCCGGCGCCCTACGCGGTGGACAACGACGCATGGCGGCTCGAAGCCTCCGAACTCGCCCCGGCGCGCGCGCGTATCCGCGAAGAGTGGGGCATCGCCCCCGACGCCCGTTGCATTCTGTTCGCGGGCAAACTGAGCGACAAAAAACGTCCGCTCGACCTGGCCGAGGCCGCCGCCCTGTCCGGCATTCCCCGCCTTCATCTCCTTTTCGCCGGAGACGGCGCGCTGCGTTCCGCTTTGGACGCACGGCTGGCCCGGCCCGACGCGCCGCCCGCCACCTTCGCCGGCTTCCTCAACCTCAGCCAGATCGCCCGGGCCTACGTCGCGGCCGACGCCCTCGCGCTGCCGAGCGACTACGGAGAAACCTGGGGCCTTGTGGTCAACGAGGCGCTCGCCTGCGGCCTCCCCTGCGCCGTCAGCGACCGCTGCGGCTGCGGCGAGGATCTCGTCGCGACATCCGCGCCCGAGCTCGTTTTCCGTTGCGGCGATCCCTCCGACCTTGCCCGCGCCCTCCGCCGGCTGGTCGACGAGCCGCGCAACGATCCCGCCCGCCGCGCGATCATTGACCGGCACTCCCTGTCCGCCACGGTCGAAACCGTGGCCCGCCTCGCCGCCTCCCCCCGATGACATCGAGCCGACAGCCCGCCGCACACGGCGCCTCACGGCTCGCCATGCTGATCCCGCTTTGGGGTCTGGCGGCGTGGTTCGCGTTTTTTTCGCCGTGGGAGATGTCGGAACTCCGCATCGCCAGCGCCGTCATGCTGCTCCTCGGCGGGCTGCCGATCGTGCGCTGGTCCGAACGCCGGGAAAACTCCTACCCCTTGGTCGAGACCATGGTCCTGATGACCGTGCCGTTTTATTTCGTTCCCCTGCTCACGCAGCACAGCGTCATCACGCGTTATCCCGAACCGTTGGTGCTGCGCGCGGTGCTTTGCGTGGTGCTTTTCCAAATAAGTCTCCTCGCCGGCGCCCGCCTGCCTTTCGTTTCCCGGCCCGTCCTTCAAAGCCGCCGCTTCACCGAGCCGCTGCTTCCCGACAACGCCCACGCCTTCCTCCTCGGCTGCCTCACCGCCAACACGCTCTGGCTGCTGGTGCAAAACTTCACGCAGCTCGTTCCGCCGACCGTGGTGGGCTCGGTCCGCGCCCTGCTTTTCGGCCTCGGCCTGATCAGTTCCTTCGGCCTCGCCCAGCGCTTTGGCGAAGGCAGGTGCAAAACCGGTCTGCTTTGCGCGACCGCCATCAACCTCCTCGCCCAGGTCATACTGCTTTCCTGCTCCCTCCTGCTCATTCAGGCCATCACGCTCCTTGGCGTCACCCTGCTCGGCTATTTCACGAGCGCACGTCGCATCCCTTGGGTGCCCATCCTTCTGGCCGGCGTCCTCTTCACGGTGCTGCACAATGGCAAATCGGAGATGCGCAAAGCCTACTGGGAGGAGGGCCGCCCCCGCCTCACGTTGGCCGATATCCCCTCCTTCTACGCGGAGTGGCTCGACATCGGATGGCAACGCACCCGCCAATCCGGTCCCGAGGACGGGGAGGACAGGAGGCTCAACCTTTTTGAACGCGCCTCGCTCCTCCAACACGCCGCGTTCGCCATCGACCGGGTGCCTTCGCTCATCCCGCATTTCGACGGCGAAAGCTACGCGGACATCCCCCTTCAGATCGTGCCGCGCTTCTTCTGGCCGACCAAGCCGAGCCCCAACAGCACCGTCGCCCTGATCTCGGTCAGGCTCGGCATCCTCACCGCGGAACAGGCCGAGACCACCAGCATCGCCTACGGCATCATCACGGAAGGCTACCTCAATTTCGGCTGGCTGGGCCCCCTGGCGCTGGGGTTGGCCATCGGCTCCCTGCTCGAGCTGGTCGCGCGCTCCACCGTCGGGGCGGACACGCTTTCGGTCCACGGCCTTTTCCGCATCCTTTGCCTCGCCTGGTGCCTCAACGCCGAGGTCACGCTCTCCGTCTGGCTATCCTCGTTTTACCAGGCCAGCATCGCCGTCTTCCTGCCGTTGCTGATCTGGCAAAAACTTCGCGGCCCCTTCTAACGTGAAAGTCACGATCACCCACGGCTTTTTCCTCCCCGTGCCGCCCGCGGCCGGCGGCGCGATGGAGAAGATGTGGTGGACGCTCGCGCGCGAATTCGCCGCTCGCGGCCACGAGGTCCGTTCGCTCTCCCGCCGCTGGCCCGGCTGGGCGCACTCCGAGGCCCGCGACGGGGTGCATTGCCTGCGCCTCCCCGGCTCGGCCCACACCGGACTCCTGTCGATCAACCTGGTCCTCGACGCCCTCTGGAGCCTCCGGCTCCTCCGAGCCCTCCCGCGCGCCGACATTCTCGTCACGAACAATGTCCTGCTCCCGGCCCTCGCCTCGCGCGTCCGCCCTTCCGCCGGCCGTGTCGTCGTCAACCTGAACCGCATGCCCAAGGGACAACTTCGCGTCTACGGCCGCGTCCCGCGCATCCAGGTTCCCTCCACCGCCGTCGCCGTCGCCGTCGCGCGGTCCGCGCCCGCCCTCGTCGAGCGCGTCAAAATCTTCCCCAACGTGATCGCCTTCGGGCAGCTCGCCGCCGCCCGCCGCCCCGCTCCGGAAGGCGCGCCCGTCCGCCTCGGCTATATCGGCCGTCTCCACCCCGAGAAAGGCCTCGAACTCCTGGTCCGCGCCGCCCGGCTCCTCGCCGAAACAACCGATCTTCCCCGCTGGACGCTCCTGCTCCGCGGCCCGGACGACGTTCCCCGCGGCGGCGGAGGCGAGGCGTTTCTGCAACACCTGCGCTCGCTCGCCCCCGCGCTTTTCGCCGACGGGCGCGTCGCCTTCGCGCCCGCCGAGTTCGACCCCGCCGCCCTCGCCGACGCCTACGGCGCGCTCGACATCTTCGCCTACCCCAGCCTCGCCGCCTCCGGCGAAACCTTCGGCGTTTCCATCGCAGAAGCCATGGCCTCGGGCGCCGCCGCCGTGGTCTCCGACCTCCCCTGCTTCACCGACCTCGTCACCCACGAGCGCAACGGCCTCGTCTTCGCCCGCGCCTCCTCCGACCCCGCCGCAGCGCTCGCCTCGGCCCTCGCCCGGCTCATTCGCGATCCCGCCCGGCGCGACGCCCTCGCCGCCGCCGCCCGCCACACCGCCGCCCGCTGCGACCTTCCCGCCGTGACCGACGCGATGCTGGAAGACTTCAACGCCCTCCTCGCCCCCGGCTGACGCCCTTTGGCTCGCCGCCCCCTGCTCCTCGCTCCTAGCTCCCAGCTCCCGATGCCCGCCGACGTCCCCGAGCCTCCTTTCCTCGCCCAAGGCTGCGTCACCCCCTACCCGCGCTCCGAGCTCCTCCGCCAACGCGTCTGGTCCGTCGTCCAAGCCACCCTCTTCCGTTTCAGCCTTCCCCGCGCCCACGCCTTTCGCGCCCGCCTCCTCCGTGCCTTCGGCGCCGACATCCCGGAACCCGGCAAGGTCGTGATCTTCGCCTCCGCCCGGGTTTTCTTCCCGTGGAAGCTACGCCTCGAACCGCGCTCGATGGTCGGCCGCGAGGTCAACCTCTACAACCTCGGGCACATTACGCTCCGTCGCGGCGCAAACCTCTCTCAAGGCGTCCACCTCTGCGCCGGCTCGCACGACTTCGCCAAGTGGGCCATGCCTCTCGTCACCGCGCCCATCGTCATCGGCGAGAACGCCTGGCTGGCCGCCGAGGTTTTCGTCGGACCGGGAGTCGCCGTCGGTGAACTCGCCGTGATCGGCGCCCGCAGCGTCGTCGTGCGCGATCAACCCGCCCGCATGGTCTGCGCCGGCAACCCCTGCCGCCCCCTCCGGACACGGCCGGAGCTCACCTAGCCGCCGCCGTCTTCGGTATCGTCTTCCGGCTCCTCGCTCCCTGCTCCCATCTCCCTGCCCAGATGTTCGACGTCCTTCACGTCACCGCCAGCCTCGACCCTCGCCACGGCGGGCCGTCCCGCACCGTGCCCGCCCTCGCCGCCGCCCAGGCCGCCCTCGGCGCCAAGGTCGCGCTCGTCGCCCTCACGCCCGCAAACGACGCCCTCATTCGCAACTCGCCCCTGGATATTCGTCATTTCCCCGCCGCGCCCGGGCCGCTCGGCTCCATCTTCTGCTTTTCCTCCGGGCTGGCCCGCTGCCTCGCCACCGCCGAGGCCCGGGCCGTCCACGCTCACGGGCTCTGGCTCCGCCCCCTTTATCACGCCGCGCGGGCGGCGCGCCGCCTGCGCGCCCCGCTCGTCCTGGCACCGCGCGGCATGCTCGAACCCTGGGCGCTCAGGCACCACGTCTGGAAGAAGCGCTTCGCCTCCCGATTCGTCCACCCGCGGGCCGCGTCCGCCGTCGCCGGCTGGCACGCCACCGCGCCCCAGGAGGCCGGGCACCTCCAAGGCCTCCCCGCCTGGCTCGACGCCCCCCGCTCCGCCCCCGCCTGCGTCGCGCCCAATGGCATCGTCGCGCCCGATCCCTCGTCCTCCGCGCCCGCCCGGGCCGCCTGGTTCGCGGCGTATCCACACCTCCGTGACAAACGCGTCGCCCTTTTCTACGGCCGCTTCCACCGCAAAAAGCGCGTCGCCGAGCTGGCAACGCTCTGGCAATCGGCCGCGCGCCCCGGCTGGATCCTCCTCCTCGCCGGCCTGCCCGGCGACTATTCCGTCGCGGAGCTCTCCACCCTCGCCGGCGCCGGCGCCTCGGCCGCCTCGCCCGTCGTCGTCGCCGACGGCTCCTCCCTGCCGCCTCCCTACGCGCTCACCGATCTTTTCCTGCTGCCTTCGCATTCCGAAAACTTCGGGCAGGCCGTCGCCGAGGCGCTCGCCGCGGGCGTTCCCGCGCTGGTCACCGACACCCTCCCCTGGCGCGAGCTCGACGACGCCCGCGCCGGACGTTGCGTCTCCTGGAACGACTATCCCGCCGCCTTGGCGGATCTGCTCGCCTTGCCCCGCGAACGCCTCGCCGCCCTCGGCGCCTCCGCCCGCGCCTGGGTGCTCGCGCGTTACACCTGGCAAGCCTCCGCCCGCCGCCTCCTCGATTTCTACCCGACCCTCCGGCCGGCCGCCTCTCCGTGACCTTCCGTGCCCTCCGTGGTTAACCCATCCCGCTTCGCCCTCACCCGCGAAAACCTGGCCCTCGCCCACGCCGCGCTCGTCGTGATCGGCTCCGCGTGGCTTCTCGGAGGCATGGGACCTCGCGGGGAATGGATAGTGGCGGCGCTCGCCGCTCCCGCCTTCGCCCTCCTCTTCTCCGAAGCCCGCGCGCGCCGCCGCGCCGGAGACCGGGCCGGCTTCCGCCGCCTCCTTCGGTGGTCATCCCCGCTAGCCTGCCTGGCCATCCTCGTTCTTGTCTCGGCCTTCAACCCCTCCCACCGGCCCGCGTTCATCTACGACGGCTACGTGCTTAGGCCCGTGCCGCACGTGCTTTGGCTGCCCACCTCGGCCGCCCCATCCGACTCCCTCCGCCTGCTCGCCTGCTTCGGAGGCCTCGCGGCCACCGGCCTCTCGCTCGCTTTTTGCATCCAGTCCCGCCGCGCCCTCCGCCAGCTCGTTCTCGTTCTAGTGCTGCACGCCACCGTGCTGGCCGTGCTCGGCACGCTTCAACGCCAGGCAGGGGCGACGGGCCCCCTCTTCGGCGCCGTCCTCGCGCGCAATCCCACATGGTTCGCGACCTTCCTCTATCACAACCACTGGGGCGCTTTCGCCGTGCTGCACGTCGCCGCCGCCCTCGCGCTCGTGTTTCACTCGGTTCGCGAGCCCTCGCCGCGCGGCTGGCTCCACGGGCCCGGCCCCTCCCTCTCGCTCGCCGCGGTGCTGATCGCCGCCACCGCCCCCCTTTCCAGCTCGCGCTCAACGACCTTGCTCATGCTCGCCCTCGCCGCCGGGGCGGCCTTCGTCGCCCTCCGCCAGGCGTTGCGCCGCGCCCGCTCTCCCCGGGGCGCATTTCTGCGCGCGGGCCTCGTCGGCGCGCTCCTTCTTGCCGGAGCCGGCCTCGTCGCCGTGCAAAGCCGCGACATCATATCCGCCCGTCTCGCCCTCACCCGCGATCAGATCAGCGCGATCCAAAGCGGCGCAACCCACCACACCCGCGGCGACCTCTACGCCGACACCTGGCGAATGGCCGCCGATAAACCTGTTTTCGGCTGGGGGCTCGAATCCTACGGCCCGGTTTTCCTCAACTACTCCCGGTTCACGCGCACCCCGGACGGCTTTATAAACACCTTCGAGGACGCCCACTCCGATTGGCTCCAGTCGCTTGCCGAGCTCGGCTTCGCCGGCACCGCCCTTCTCCTGATGGCCGGCCTGCTGCCCCTCGCCGAGACTTTCCGTCCCGGCAACCTTTCCTCCGTCTCCGTCTGGCTTCTCGCCGGCTGCGCCCTCATCGCCGCCTACGCCTGGGTGGAATTTCCCCTCGCCTGCCCCGCCGTCGTCGCGACTTGGTGGATACTCTGGTTTGCCGCCCTGCGGACCCTTCAGCTCACCCCGGCCTCCACATCCGAAACGCCCCGCCCTCGCTCCTGACCCTAGTCCGCGTTCGTCCTTCATTGGTCATTGGACATTGGTCATTGGTCATTTCACCGATGTTTTCCGTCGTCATTCTCACCCTCAACGAAGAGCACAATCTGCCCGCCTGCCTCGCCACCCTCCCCGGCGTCGACGACATCCACGTGCTCGATTCCGGCTCGACCGACCGCACGCACGAAATCGCGCGGGCCCATGGCGCCCACGTCTCGGTCAACCGCTTTGAGAACTTCGCCCAGCAGCGCAACCACGCCCACGACCGCGTCCCCTTCCGCCACCCCTGGGTCTTCCACCTCGACGCCGACGAGCGCATGACGCCCGAGCTCCTCGCCGAGCTCCGGGCCGTCGCGGCCGCCGAGACCGCGGCCCGCGTCCACGACGGCTACTGGTCCGCCCCGAAAATGCTCTGGGACGGCCGATGGGTGCCGCACTGCACCGACTACCCCGCCTGGCAGGCCCGCTTCTGCCACGCGCCCACCTTCCGCTTCGTCGAAAAAGGCCACGGCCAGCGCGAGGCCGACGGACTGCGCCTCGGGTATTTGAAGAATAACTACGAGCACGACATGTCCGCCTCCGGCGTGGACGACTGGCTCGCCAAGCACCGCCGCTACGCCCGCCGCGAGGCCGAGGCCTGGCACGCCGCCCGCCGCCCCCTCGCCGACGAGCTCCGTTCCCTCGCCTCGCCCCAGGGCCTCGTCCGCCGCCGCGCGCTCAAAAGTCTCAGCTACCGTCTCCCCGCCCGCCCCTTCGCCCGCCTCGTCTACCAATATCTTCTACGAGGAGGCTTCCTCGACGGCGCCGCCGGCTGGCGCTACTGCCGCCTTCTCGCCCGCTACGAAGGCTTTGCCGCCGAAGAGCTCCGCCGCCTCCGCTCCGCCTCGTAGCGGAACGGCTGAGCCGTTTCGCCGCCCGACGGCTCGCTTGCGTCATCCATTCGTCATTCGACATTCGTCATTCGTCATTTTTTATCTGCTTCTCCCATGTGCCAATCCGTCCCCCGCCCGCATTCCTCCGTCGTCGTTGACGGCAACGACCGCGCCCCCGCCCGCTCCATGCTCCGCGCCGTCGGCTTCACCGACGAGGATTTCCACAAACCCCAGATCGCCGTCGCCTCCAGCGCGAGCGACATGACGCCCTGCAACGTCCACCTCGGCGAGCTCAGCGACTACGCCCGCAAAGGCGTCAACGCCGCCGGCGGCAAGGCCGTCTACTTCAACACCATCACCGTCACCGACGGCATCAGCATGGGCACCCAGGGCATGCGCTACTCGCTCGTGTCCCGCGACGTCATCGCCGACTCCATCGAGACCGCCGTCGCCGCCGAGG
>CAMLQS010000020.1 GCA_946482165.1 uncultured Verrucomicrobiota bacterium
CCCACCTCCGCCTTTCGCGCCTTGGCCGAGCGCGGTTTCCCGCCTCCGCCGGACCGAGTTATTTACAAGACACGGCCTAGAAACGGCGGTCGGATCGGGTCGTCTCGCACAAGCTGTTGGCCGCCTGCCGCCCGCGTCACCCGCTCCATGCACCCGCCGGGTGCATGTCGGGATTCCGCGAGCGCCAATCGACTTAACATCTTGCGCGATACTCCGCCGCCCGACTGCTGTTTCCAGGCTTACGTTCCGTGATTCGCCGAGGATGAAAAAAAAGTTCGATTGGTTTTTGTGCGGTTTGGCCGTGGCGGCGGGGCTTGCGTTTTTGTTTCCTTCGCCGGGGGCAAAGGGCGGCTGGATGCAGCCGGACTTGCTGACGAAGGCGGGGGTGGCGCTGATTTTTTTCCTGAACGGAGCGGGATTGTCCTTCGCCGCGATGCGCGCAGGGGCGCTCCGGTGGCGGCTGCACGCGGTGGTCCAAGTCTGCACCTTCTTGGTGTTTCCGATCATGGGACTGGCGGCGTTTTTTCTGCTGAAGCGATTGCTGCCGGGCGAACTCGGGCTGGGGTTTTTCTACCTCTGCGCGCTCCCGTCGACGGTCTCGTCCTCGGTCGCGCTGACGGCGGCGGCGAAGGGCAACGTGCCGGCGGCGGTTTTTAACGCCACGCTTTCGAGTCTGATCGGAGTGGTGCTTACGCCACTGTGGGTCGGGCTGGTGCTCAAGACTTCGGGGGAGGCGCTGCCGCTTGGCAAAGTGGTCTTGGATTTGCTGACTTGGTTGGTGCTGCCCTTGGCGGCCGGTCAACTGAGCCGGCCGCTGACGGGCGCATGGATCGCGGCGCACAAGGGGCTCGTGGCGAAAGTCGACCGCGGAACGATCCTGCTGCTGGTCTACACGTCTTTCTGCGACTCGGTGGTGGGCGGCGTGTGGTCGAGCCAAGGCTGGCGGGTGCTGCTTTGGACCCTGGCGGGCTCGACGGCGATTTTCTTTCTGGCGATGCGGATATCGGACGCCATGAGCCGGCGCCTTGGCTTTCCGGAGGAGGACAGGATAACGGCGGTGTTTTGCGGCTCGAAGAAGAGTTTGGCCTCGGGTGTGCCGATGGCGCAGCTGATCTTCGGCGCGCATCCGAGCATTGGGCTGATCCTGCTTCCGCTCATGATCTATCACCCGCTGCAGTTGATCGTTTGCAGCGTGTTGGCGGGTCGGTGGGTAAATCGGAGTCAGGAAGATACGTAAGCCTGCATGAGCATAGTAGTTCCGTATTAGCGCAAGAACGCGGCAGGTAAATACCCAGCATAAGGGGCTAGATATTGCTCTTGAGATGAGGGAATCTATCCAGGTCTAGGTCCCACCATGCTTTCGCTTCCTCGGAAACAACCCTCTTCGGGAGCCGCACCCGATGCCGGAACGGTTTCGCCGTTCGGCGGTGCCGCGCCGTTTCCGCTGGTGGTTCTGTCGGGCGGAGGAGGGGCTGGACTGGATAAGCCGCATGGCCGCGAGATTTTTAGCGTGTGTGTGCGCCGGGAGGCGCCGATCGGACTGACTCCTCGGCAAGCTCTGGTGCAGGCGCTGGCAGGAAACGATTTTCCTTGGAAGGGAGCGGATATCGCCCCGAACGCCGTGGTCGCTCCGGAAGCTCCTCCCTCAGTCAGGCGCATGGCGATTTCGGTTTCGGCAAAGGCAGCTCCGGCGACGCCGACTGCGAAGCCGACGGATGCCGCGGTGGCAACCTCTCCGCTGAAGCTGGCGTCGGCGCCGACGCCGGCGCCGGTAAAGGCGAAGCTGCGGATCGCGACGCGGATGAGCACGCCTCCGTTTCCGGTCGCGGCGAGTTTGCCGCCGGAAGGCACGCCGGGCTTCGTCCAAGCCGAAGCGCCCCTGTCATCGCTTTCACCGCTGTCGCCGTTGGTGCCGGTGCCTTCGTGGCACGAGTCCGACATGGGGTCGCCGATGCTGCCGATTCCCGAGCCGAAGGTCGTGCTTGGGGCGGGCGGGGCGACGCTTCCTCGGGCCGATGCGAAAGCCGGGTCGCGGGTCTCTTGGCCGATGAATCCGCCGGTTGCGCGTGTCGTGGCAGGCGCCGTGGTGCCGCCGGCTATCGGGGCTGGTTTCCCGGTTAAGGACGCGCCGAGGAAAAGTTCTCTTTGGCCGGTCGTGGCTACTTTGTTGGTGATGGCGACGCTGGGCGGCGCCGGTGCGTGGTGGTGGCGAAACGCGCACCCGGGCACCGACCGCGGAGCGGTTGTGGCCGCGCCGTCGACGGCTCCCGCGCTTCCGCCCGCGGCCGTGGAGCCGGCCGTGCCGAAGGAGCCTTCCGAGGCGTTTCGTATTTGGGCGAGAAACGCCCGGATCAGCGGTGTGCGCGAGGGCGAGCAGGGTCAGGTGCGGGCTTTGGTAAATGGCCGGCTCTTCCTGGACGGCGACTTGGTGGACGCGACGCTCGGGCTTCGCATGATCGGTCAAAGCAAGACCGAGCGACGTTTGATTTTTGAGGAAGGCAGCGGAGTCCGCCTCGAAGTCGCTTACTGATCAGTCCCGGTGGCGCATCGCATGTGGGCGCCCATATCGCAGTTGGAATTGCAGCCACGGTGGTGTGGTTTGAGGTAGGCATGGCTCAAGGGGCGCGCCCGGGGACGGGCGCGGCTACACTAAACCTTACCCGCTGGAAACAGCGATGAACCAAACCCGGAATCCGGGATCAACTGACCGTGCAGCGATGGTTCAGCGCCGCCCAAAGAGGCGCTGAAAGAGTCCCGATTTTTTCTCGGGCGCCTGGCTTTCGGCCGGGGACTTTTGCGCGGAGCCAGATCTGATCTCGCGCTCCGACGCCTGGTTCACGGGCGCGGCGGCGGGCAGATAAAGGGTGAGCAGGGCGGCGACATCGGCTTCCGTGTCGGGAGCGTCGAGAACGGCGACGAGTCGGGCGGGCGGGGTGCCGGAATAGTGGTCGGCGACTATTTCGCCGAACTCGGCGTGGAAGTAGCGGACGAGGCCGTCGGCCTGGGCCCGAAGTTCCGGAGGGAGCGCGGCGGCGGGGTCTTGGCGGAGCAGTCCCCGGTCTCCGGGTTCGACGGCCCGGACGACGTGGGCGAGGCCCTCGACCAAGTGGAGCCCGGTGGTTTTGAGCCGAAACGGGAGATGATGAGCGAGCACGCGTTCGTCGATATGGACGCAGGCGTTGAGCAACTCGCGAAACTCGCCGGCTACGATTTCCGCGCGCGCGACATTCCGGGCGTAGGAAAGAAAGTCGGCGATCACCTCCAGACGCTCGGCCTGGCAGAAATTGTGGACGTAGGGCGTGAAGTTGCAGAGCGCGGTGGGAAAATCCTCCGGGATGCCGAGGCGCTTGAGGTTGCGTTTGAGGGGATCGTTTTCGGCCTCGGCCCGGCCGGCGACCTCGGCCATCTCGCCGAAGGATTCGTCGAAGGCGAGGGTGCCGCGAAGGATGTCGGCGAGCTTGTCGAAGTGGGACGGCGAGAGGCGCAGCGACGCGAACCGGGCGACGACTTCCCCGTGGGAAAGGGCGAGGTAGGTGGCGGGAATTTCCTCGGGACCTTTTTTCGGCCACTGGCAGCCGTCGATGTTGTCGGCGAGCGCGGCGATGGAGGTCTCGGCTAGCAGCGAATCTTTGAATTTTCCGCGCAGGTCATCCCACTGGGCGGGCGTGATGCGAGGGGCGGAGGCGGAGCGCGCGTCGGGGGTGTTCACGTGGGGAGGGAGAGCGTGTGCTGGTGGAGCTCGCGCGCGACGGCCCGGTAGTCGCCGACGATGCCTTCGGAGTCGGCGGCGTTCTCGGAGGAGATGAGCGGGACGGGCAGGCCGAGGGTGACGGCGCGGCGCACGACGGTGGCGTCGCGCACTTGAGAGGCGAAGATCTTCGCGGCGCGGCCGACGCGCCGGGTGGTCTTGAACTGGTTTATGCGGAGCTGCATCCGCATCTTGGGCACCTCGACGTCGGTGTTGCCCTTGATGGCGTTGAAGATGATGCCCTGGATTTGGGCCGCGGGGCCTTGGGCGTGGCGGCGGAACCCGGCGGCGATGTCGTTGAAGGCGGCGAGTTTTTCGGCGAGAAGCGTGAAGCCGATCAGGGAGAGTGCGTCGGGATTGGACGGCACGTAGATGTCATGCGCGGAGAAGACGCCGCATTGCGACGCGCGGAGCACGTTGGGCGGGCAGTCGAAGAGCACGAAGTCGTAGTTGGACTCCACCCGGGCGAGCTCTTCCCGGAAATGAACGTAGGCGGGTTTGCCGGGCTGGCCCATGTAGTCCGCCTCGAGGTCGACCAAGTTGAAGCCGGTGGGCAGAAGATCCAGGCCGGGCAGAATCGGGCGTCCTTCGCGGTCCTGGACGACATCGCGCACGATCAAGGCGGACATCGGCGGGGGATTTGGCTGGAAGAGACGGAAGGTGGTGCCGGCGCCCTCTTCGCCGGAGATGATGCGGTTCCATCGTTCGAGGCGAAGCAACCAGATGGAGGCGTTGGATTGGGTATCCAAGTCGCAGAGCAAGACCCGGGCGCCTTGTTGGACAAGGCAGCAGGCGATGTTGACGATGAGAGACGTTTTACCGACTCCGCCTTTGTAGTTCAGAAATGCGATGCGACGCGCCATGCCGGGTGCTGGATTGGATGGGGTCTTCGGGACTGGAGCCGTCGAAGACGCTTGAGCCCATGCCGAAGAGGCCTTGGGGTGTAAACGAAATGTTACCCGTTGCACCTTATTTTACACGGGCAAATTTTGCGGACCGCGAGCCATGCGCCGACGCCGGCCCGGTTCTGCCAGCCGAATAACTCCGCCATGCATGTGCCGCCGCTGCCGCTTTCCGCGTTTCGTCGTTTGATCGGACCCGAATTGGCCGGGCAGCTGGATCAGCTGCGCGGCAAGTCCGCCGGTTCGAGCCTGGTGGTGTTGTTTTCCGATCCGCGGGGGGCGGAGCTGGCTTTGCTGACGGTGGGGCCCGGGCAGCGTTTCGAGCGGCTGGAAGACGCGGCCAAGGTGGAGATCGAAGGCCTGCGCGCGCTGTGCGTGCTGGACGAGGCGGCGTCTTCGGGCGGAGCGGCGGAGGCGAGTCACGTGGACGAGACGCTGCGCACGCGAGAGAGTTTCCTCGAGGAGTGCGAGCAGCGTCTGGCCGACGCAGGTCAGCGTCTGGCCGAACGGGAGGCGCTGGTGGAGCAACGGGAGCAGGCGTTGCTGTCGAAGGAGCGGGACTTTTTCAGAAGAGGCGGCGAGGCGGCGTCGCAGCAGTAAACCCGGCAACCGCCCGGCGCGCGGGCAGCCTTGCTGCTACGCGCTCGCGGGCGCTTCGGCGCGGCCGAAAAGCTCGGCGATGATGTCTTCGAGCGGCACGTCCGAGATCGAGATGTCGGCGACGGGACCGGCGGCCAGAATGCGGCCGGTGAGCGATACCACGTCGGCGGACGGCACGTGGAGGATGACCTCGCCGTCGTCGGTAGCCACGGCCTTGCCGTCGGCGAGCTCGGTGAGGCCGGGGAAAGGCACCTGGAGCGGGCGAAATTTGACGATGCGCTTTTTGCCGCCGGCCGATTCGAGGCGGTCGAGCGCGCCGTCGTAGATCTTGCGGCCCTTGTCGATGACGATGACGCGGTCGCAGAGTTCCTGGATGTCGGCCATGTAGTGGCTGGTGAGGAGAATCGTGGTGCGATGGCGGCGGTTGTAGTCCTTGAGGAAGCCGCGCACGGCTTTTTGCGAAACGACGTCGAGGCCGATGGTGGGCTCGTCGAGGAAGAGGACCTTGGGGCGGTGGAGCAGGGCGGCGATGAGCTCCATCTTCATGCGTTCGCCGAGGGAGAGTTCGCGGACCATGGTGCCGAGTTTGCCGGAGACGCCGAGCAAAGTGACGAGCTCGTCGAGAGTTTCCCGATACTGCGCGGCGGAGAGGCCGTAGATGTGGCGGAGGAGGAGAAAGCTTTCCTGCGCGGGCAGGTCCCACCAGAGCTGGTTTTTTTGCCCGAGGACGAGGGCGAAGAGGCGGCGGTAGGCGCTCTCGCGGCGGACGGGATCGTAACCGGCGACGCGGGCGCGGCCCGAGGTGGGGTAGATGAGCCCCGAGAGCATCTTGAGCGTCGTGGTTTTCCCGGCGCCGTTGGGGCCGAGGAAGCCGACGAATTCGCCCTCGGCGATGGTGAAGCTGATGTCCCTGGCGGCGGCGAGTTCCTCGAATTCACGGTGGAAGAGCCCGCGCACGCCGGCCCAGAAGCCGGGCGGCTTTTTATAGGTGCGGAAAACGCGGGTGAGGTTCTCGACTTCGATCATTTGAACTTTTTAACCGCGGATTCGCCTCCGGCGAACAAGTGACGCGGATGGGCGCGGATGAAAAAGACGGTGATGCGGTTTTTTGACCACGGATAGCACGGATTTACACGGATGACGGAGTTTTCTATCCGTGCAAATCCGCGGTTATCCGCGCCATCCGCGGCTAAAGTTTTGCGGCTAAAGCGGAGGCTCAGACCGTGGCGATGAGTTTGGTCAGGTCGACGTGGTCGGCGATGAGCTGTTTGATGATCGGGAACTTGTCATGGTCCTGCGGCTGGGTCTTCACCGACATGTGGTTGATGCGGCTGGTGACGCCGTAGCTTTCCTCCTTCGTGGCGATGACGGGGATGTCGGTCATCGAGAGGAGTTCGGCGAGCTTCGGATGGGGTTTGATGTCGTTCGAGACGATGAGACCCGCGATGGTGGCGCCGCCGGAGATTTTTGCGCTGGCGAGGGCGGCGAGGAGGATGTCGTCGCGGTCGCCGGGGGTGATGATGAGCGTGCCGGGCTGGAGGTAGTCGACGATGCCCTTGGCGGACATGGCGCCGATGACGACGCGTTGCACGCGCTGCTTGGCGCCGCCGCGGCGGCCGTTCAGCCACTTGCCGCCGATCTCCTCGGCGATCTGCGCGAGATTGGGCGCGCTGAGGGCGGGCTGAATGGGAAGGACGCCGAGAAGTGGAATGCCCAGGCGGGCGAGACCGCGGCCCGCGTAGTTGTGGATCATGTCCATCTTGTCGGGCTCGACCTTGTTGAGGATCGCGCCGACGACCTCGACACCGTGCTGGTCGAAGAGGGATTTGTTGAGGGCGAGTTCGTCGACGGGGCGGCCGATGCCGCCGGGGGAGACGAGGAGGACTTTCGAGTTGAGGAGCTTGGCGACGCGGGCGTTGGAAAGATCAAAGACGGAGCCGACGCCGGCGTGTCCGGTGCCTTCGATGATGGTGAAATCCTTCTCCCAGGAGACGCGGTCGAAGGCGCGACAGATCCTGTCTTCGAGGCCGGGGAGGAGGGCGGCGGGGTCCTCGAGAAAGCGGCGCGTGAACGTGCTGTCGATCGCCACCGGGCTCATGCTTTCGATAGGCACGCGGACTTGGAAGATCGAGTCGAGGAGCACGGAGTCCTCGTCGATTTTTTTGCCCTGCACGTCGACGAAGCGCTGGCCGACCGGCTTGATGAAGCCCACCCGGGGAAACAGGGTTTGGAGCGCGCCGTAGAGGCCGAGGCAGGTGGTGGTTTTGCCGTCGTTCATGCGCGTGGCGGCGACGAAGACGCGCTTGGTGACGGTGTTGGTGGGGGTGTGGAGCAGCGGCAGCGCGGGCTGGGCGAAAGGATTGGGAGCGCCGGCGAAATCGCCGCCGGCGGGGCTGACCGGGGACTCGGGGGAGGGAATCGGGGAGGCGGAGGCCATGGAGCGGGAAGCGGGAGCTGAAGGCGGACCGGCGGCGCGAGGGCGGAGGGAGCTGGAGCGCGAGCCGAAGGGAGGACGCGAAACGGGCCGAATTTGCGAGATTCGGCCCGGGGAAAGAGCGGCGGGGTCAGGAGGCGCCGTAGAGGAGGCGCCGGTCGATCGCCTGCACGGCGACGATGGCGGCGGCGCCAAACACGTCGTGCGCGGAGGCGCCGCGGGAGATTTCGGCGGCGGGCTTGCTGAGGCCGGTGAGGATCTGGCCGAAGGTGTTGGCGCCGGCGAGGAGTTGCACGAGCTTGAAGCCGATGTTGCCCGAGTTGAGGTCGGGGAAGATAAGCACGTTGGCGCGGCCGCCGACGGAGCTGCTGACCTTCTTGGTCTGGGCGACGACCTGATCGAGGGCGGCGTCGACCTGGATTTCGCCATCGATCTCGATGTCGAGCATGAGGGACTTGGCGCGGGCGCGGGCGAGCTCGGTGGCGTGGCGGACCTTCACGAGGGCGGGCTGGTTGGAGCTGCTCTTCGTGGCGTAGCTGAGCATCGCGACGCGCGGGGTCTCGTTGGTGAGGTGGCGCGCGATCTGGGCGGTGGAGAGCGCGATTTCGGCGAGCTGCTCGGCGGTCGGATCGGGAATGACGCCGCAATCCGAGAGGAAGAGCGAACCGTCCGAGCCGACCTTTTTCTCGTCGAAGTCGAGGACCATGAGCGAGGAGGCGTGGTTCACGCCTGGGAGGCGGGGGATGATCTGGAAGATTGGGCGAAGTGCGCTGGCGGCGGTGATGGTGCCGCCGGAGACGAGGGCGTCGGCCTGGCCGGTAGCGACCATCATGGTGCCGAAGTAGCCGGTGTCCTTGAGCGCCTCGGCGGCCTCGGCGGCCTTGATGCCCTTGATGCGGCGGAGCTGCTCGAGCTGGCCGACGAAGGTTTTGAAGTCTTCGCTGCGTTCGGGCTCGATGAGGCGCATGCCCTGGAGGTTGATGTCGAGCTTGGCGGCGGCCTCTTTGATCGCGGCGCGGTCGCCGAGAAGAATGGGCGCGCCCATGCGGCGGGTGACCCACTGCCGGGCGGCCTGAAGGACGCGAGGGTCCGCGCCTTCGGTGAAGACGATGCGCTTAGGGTGACGCTGGAGCTTTTCGGTCAGCTTCGAAATGAGCGGCATAGGTGAGGCGGAAGGTGGTGCGCGGGCCGAAGCAATACAAGTTTCGAGCTTGGTAAAACCGCGCGACGTCGGACGCATGTTCGGCACCCCTCTTGATGCGAGGGGGCGGTGCTCCTCCGGCTGGGCGCATTGCTCGAGTCTTGCGGCAAGCTTCTATCCCTTAGCGACTCGCGCACCTGGGCATGGGCGGCCAGGCGCTGAAGCGGGATTTATCGGGAAGATTGATCAGGAAAACGCCGCCGGGGGGCCGTTGTTCGGGCGCTTCATGATGTCGGAGGCGGGGCGGCCGGCTCGGAGGAGGGCGGCCATTTCGCGCATCACGGGGTCGACGTGGCGGAAGAAACGCGAGTAGTCGCCGCAGAGGTAGCTGACCGGGCGCTCGCCGGCGCCGGCCCGGACAAAGCGGTGCTTCGGGCAGTCTCCGTTGCAGGCGAAACGCACGGCGCAGGACAGGCAGCGGTCGGGCAGCGACTCCTTGGCGGCGCAGAAGCCCTCGATGGCGGGGCCGTTGGCGAGTTCGCCAAGGGGGGAGCGGGAAACGTTCCCCATGGAGAAGCCGCGATAAGCGTAGTGATCGCAGCCATACATCTCGCCGTCGTGCTCGACCACGAAGACGCGGCGGCAGCGGCGGGTGTTGGGGCAGGCGCTCGGCTCCTCGCCGCACCAGGCGGCGAGGGCGGACTCGAACTGCTCGACGAAGACGCGGCCCACGTCGCGGCGCGCCCAGTGGTCGAACATGATGCGGAGAAACTGCCCGTAGCGCCCGGGCGGCAGCGATTGCGCGCTGGCGGCGAACTCGGACTCGACGGCCGCCACGGGCGCACGGCTGGTGTCGCCGGGATCGGCGTGGCGAAAGCCGCGGGCGAGCTCGGTGTTGTCCGCCCGCCGCTCGACAAGCGGGATGAATTGCAGGTGCCGCGCGCCCGAGGTGACGAGAAAGTCGTAGACCTCGCGCGGGTGGCGGCAGTTGCGGCGGTGAACCACCGTGGTGGTGCCGAAGTCGACGCGGTGCCGCCGAAGGGCGTGCAGCCCGTTCATGACGCGATCCCAGGTGGGGCGATCGCCGGCGTCCATCCGGTAGGCGTCATGCATGTGGCGCGGGCCGTCGAGGCTCAGGCCGACCAGGAAGTTTTCCGCGTGGAGAAACTCGGCCCACGCGTCGTCGATCAGCGTGCCGTTGGTCTGCAAGGAATTCTGGATACGGCGTCGCCCGCCATGGCGGCGTTGCCAGTCCGTGATGCGACGAAAGGTGGCCAGGCCGAGGAGCGTGGGTTCGCCGCCTTGCCAGATGAACGCGACCTCCTCGCCCTCGGGTTGCGCGGCGATGTGGTCGCGGATGAGCGCCTCGAGGTGCGCGTCGTCCATGCGCGTGGCGCCGGCCCCGGGGTAGAGGACGAGTTCCTTCTCCCGGTAGTGGCAGTAGCGGCACTCCAAGTTGCACCGCGCGCCGACGGGGTTGACCATCAGCTGGAACGGGCGGCGCGGCGTCGGGTGTTCCTCGTGGGCGGACATCTTCTTCGTGAACAAAACGCGGGCGCGGGCGGCGGGTTGGCCGCCACTCCGCCCAGGGGTCATAGGGCGCGGGAGAAGCGTGTTTGCGGCGACGCCTCCCGTGCCAGATAGGCGTCGAAACGCGCGGCGACGACGCGGACGAGGAGGACGCCGGAGGGAGTGAGTTCGACGCCGGAGGGCGTGCGGCAAACGAGCCCGTCCGCCACGAGGTCGTCGAGCGAGGCGAGTTCCGCGGCGTAGGTCGCGGCGAAGTCGAATCCGAACTCGGCCGAGAGCGCGGCGAAGTCGAGGCGGCGCTCGCACATGAGGCCCATGATGATGCGGCGGCGGCGCAGGTCCTCGTTGGACAAAATCAGTCCGCGCTCGATGGGCAGGCGTCCGGAGGCGAGGGACTCGCGGTAGGCGGGGAGTTCCTTGAGATTCTGGCGATAGGTGCGGCCGGTCTGGGAGATCGACGACATGCCGAAGGCGTGGATCGAGGCGCCGGCACGGGTGCTGTAGCCTTGGAAATTGCGCTGCAAGGTTCCGGCGCGAAGCGCGCGGGTGAGCTCGTCGTCGGCGCGGGCGAAATGGTCCATGCCGATGTGCACGTAGCCGGCGGCGGTGAGCTTGCGAAGGGCGAGCGCGAAGAGTTGCAATTTTTCCTCGGGGCCTGGCAGGGCTTGATCGCGCTCGAGGATGCGCTGCGCGGGCTTGATCCACGGAACGTGCGCGTAGCTGAAGATGGCGAAGCGATCGGGGTTCAGCGCGAGCACGTCGTCGAGCGTGCGGGCGAAGGATTCGGCCGTCTGGTAGGGAAGGCCGTAGATGAGATCGACGCTGATGGACTGGTAGCCGGTGTCGCGGAGAAGCTGGAACGCGGCGCGCGTTTGCTCGAGCGGTTGAAAGCGATTGATCGCCAACTGCACGCGCGGGTTGGTGTCCTGAACGCCGAGCGAGGCGCGGCGGCAACCGAGCCCGTGGTAGGCGGCGGCCTGGTCGGGCGTGAGCCGGCGCGGATCGATCTCGACGGAGCACTCGGCGTCATCGGCGAGGCGATGCCGCGCGTGGATGATTTCGCCGAGGCGACGAATCTGCGCGGCGGTGAGAAAGGTGGGGCTGCCGCCCCCAAAGTGGAGCTGCGTGACGGGCTGGGCGGGGTTGAGCCAGGGGTTGAGCAGATCGAGCTCACGTTCGAGATCGTCGAGATAGCCGTCGGCGGCGTCGTGCTTTTTGGTGATGACGGTGGTGCAGCCGCAAAACCAGCAGCGAGTTTCGCAGAAAGGCAGGTGGAAATAAAGCGAGGCGGGCCGAGAAGCGTCCGCACCTTCGGCCGCGAGGGAATCAAGCAGGTCCTTGGGCGGGACCTGGGGCGAGAACAGCGGGGCGGTCGGATAGGAGGTGTAGCGAGGAGCGGGCCGGTCGTATTTGCGCAGCAGATCGAGGTCGAGATCGGGGGAGGTCTCGGGCGGGGACGCGAGTGCATGCGCCGACGCGGGCGCGGCGCCGGACAACGAAGGTGCAGCGAGCATGCGAAAAGGTAGCGAAGCCGGGCGGATGTCGCTCACCGTTTGTTGGCCGGGGACGCGCATTTCTTGGGGGGGCAAGGAACGCGTAGCCGGGGCGCGGCGGCGCGGAGATGGGGCGGGACGCGGGCTCGAAGCGTCGTCGAGGACGCCGGGGACGGAGTTCCCCCCTCGATCAGGCGGCCGGCCAGATGCCGGCTTTGACGAGCGTGCGGGTGACGTCTCCGGACCAGTCCTTGTTGGCCGCGGGACTGGCGGGGCTCGGATGGAGGATTTGCGTGATCTTCCACGTGTCGGAGGGCGTGCTGATTTCGGCGAGTTTTTGCGCGGCGAAGCCTCCCACGCCGACCAGGTGCTCGGGCCGAAGGGTGTCGAGCACGGCGCGGAGGTGCGCACGGCAAGGCTCGTCCACGGCGGCGCGCTCGGCGGCGGAGAGCTTGTCGGGCGTGAGGTTGGCGCCGCTTTCGGACATCCAGACGAGAGGGCAATAGTTGAGCACGAAATGGTCGGCGAAAAACGCGTCCGGCGCGCCGAAGCGCGCCGCGAAGAGCCCCCACAGGCGGCGGCCGCTGACCTCGCTGCGCGCGCAGGCGAAACCGGTGACGGGACGCTTGGGGTGCTCGGGGAATGGAATGTCGACGGGTTCGTTGATCCCCAGCCAATCGCGCACGGCGGGAATCTCGCCGAACGGCACGCCTGTCTGGGCCATGCCGAACGGGCCGGGGTTCATGCCGAGAAACACGATGCGTTTTCGGCCGCGGCCGTAGCGCGAGAGGTAGGCGGAGTGCGGGGCCCAGGCGTAGCGGAGGGGATTGTAGGTGTAGGCGACGGGCGCCTTGAAGGAAAGGCGGTCGACGGCGTCGCGAAGCGTGGCGGCGTGGGCGAGTAGGGCGGGCATCGCGAGCAAGCTCGAATGACCAATGACCAATGTCCAATGTCCAATGACGGCGGCCGGCGGGCGACGTGATCGCGCGCAACCGTGCGGTTGCGGATTCCTTGTTCGGTTTCGCGATCGGCGACTGTTATAGGGCGAACACATGACCGATGACGCCGCGCTTCTCCACGCCTACGCCACCGACGGATCGGAGGAGGCTTTTTCCGAGTTGGTGCGACGCCACCTCGGCCTCGTGTATCACGCCGCCCTGCGGCAAACCGGAGGCGACCGTCATCGGGCGGAGGACGTGACGCAGCAGGTTTTCACCGATCTGGCGCGCAAGGCGGCGATGCTGGCGAAGAGGCCGCTGCTCGTCGCGTGGCTTTATACCAGCGCCCGCTACGCGGCGGTGCAGGCGGTGCGCGCCGAATGCCGGCGTCAGGCACGGGAGCGGAAGGCCGTCGTGTTGGACGGCCCGGAGTTTCACGCGGAGTCGGAGGTGGATTGGGACCAGGTGCGGCCGTTGATCGATGATGCGTTGCAAACGCTGGGAGAACGCGACCGCGCGGCGGTGCTGCTGCGCTTTTTTCAAGGGTGCTCGTTTGCCGAGGTTGGCGAGAAGCTGGCCGTCACCGAAGACGCGGCGCGGGTGCGTGTTAACCGGGCCTTGGACAAGGTCCGTTCGTCGCTGGCGCGCCGCGGTCTCGCATCCACCTCGTCCGCGCTCGCGGTGGCGCTGGCCGGTCAAGCAGGGGCGAGCGTGCCGGCGGGCCTCGTCGCGCAGGTGTCGGCGGCTTCTCTGGCCGCCGCCGCGACTGCGACGAGCGTCGCTCTCGGTTCGGCGGCGGGTGTTGGCGTCGGTGTCGTTTCTTTTGTGAGCACGGCCAAGATCACGGGTGGCATTGCGGCCGCTCTGGCGCTTCTTTCTCTCGGCGTGGCGGTGCATAGAAGCGGCGAGCCGAAGCGCGTCGCGTCCGCCCCTGTGGTTCACGAGCAACACTCCACCTCGGGCGCCACGCGTTTGGAAACACCGGAGCCGGCGAAGCTCTTGGCGCAGGAGAACTCCTACCTGGATATCCTGACGAATATGGATGATCCCAAATTCTATGAGGCGCTTAGAAAGGAGGGGGCGCAGATGATCGGCCGCACCCATGCCGATGTGTTCACGCTGCTGGCGTTGGGCGACGAGCAGACCGCTCGATTGAAGGATCTTTTGGCGGATCGTTTCTTGGAGACTTTCGAGTCGCTGGCCTTGGCCCGCCAGGCCGAGGCGAATGGCGTGACCTTTCTGGGGGCTCTCGATAACAGCGTGGAGGACTCGGAGCTGAGAATCCAAAAGCTGCTGGGCGAAGATCGCTACGAACGGTTTCAATCCCTCGAGGAAACCATTCCCTTCCGCAACCAACTGCACGAGGTCAGGGACCGGTTGGCGGGCACTCCTCACGCGCTGAGCCCCGAGCAAATCGAAAGCTACTGCCGGGTCATGCTGGAGGAGTGGGAAAACTACCCGGAGGCCGCACAGGCCCTGTTGCAGATCGAGGCGCTATTGCCCTTCCGGCCCGCGCCCGTCGACGACACCGCGCTGCGCGTCGCGAAGGAGATTCTCGATCCCGAACAATACGCGGTCTTCAGCGCGCAGAAAACCAAACGCGGCGGCGCGGGCGGCAAGGTCCGTCCGCCGCTTCCGGAGTCCTTTTGATTTTTGTCTCACGAACCATCATGAACCACTCCGCACTAAAACGAGGATTGTCGGTCTGTCTCTTCCTCATCGCGTTGCTCATTCCGCTTCCGACCAAGGCCGGGATTGAAGCGCAGCGGGAAAACGCGCGAGAGCTGCTTGATGCGGCGCTGGCCTACAAGATGCCGCCCGGCTCGTATAAGAAGATCAGCGTCGAGGAGGAGCACGGGCTCAAGTCCACCGAGCTCGAATATCTGACGATAAAGCCCGATGGCACGCGGCTGAGCCGCACCGAGACCGAGTATCGAAGCGACTACCATCTCTCGCGCTCCATCGGTATTGTTAACGAAGAAGGGATGTGGGACCTGTGCGACGACCACAGCGCGATCCGGTCCCCGGGCTTTGAGGAGATTTTCGAGGCGCCGGGGGGCGAGCCCGCGTATAAAACGCACGTGTTGGAGCTCAGGCGGGTCAGCGAGAGAGGCGCGGACTACATCGTGATCACTTCTCGATCCAGCGACGCGGAAATAGCGGAAGCACGCGCCGCCGCCGAGAAGTCGGCCAAACAACTCGGCGGCAACGCACCCAGCGCGGGGGCTCGGAAGCAGTTGAGCAAAAGGTTGACGGACAAGATACCCGGGCAGGTGGAATTTTGGCTGAAGGAGCCCGCGCGCCACTTGGTCGCGATGCGTTATCTGACGAAGCGGGGAGCGCTCATCATGGAGCAACGAGTCGATGACGACGCCTTCGAACGGATCGCCGACCTGCCGGCGGAAATGTTCACGATTCCCGCGAATTACCGACGATTCTATCCGACCACGCGCAGGGACTACCGCGAACTGCGCCGGGAGCACCCCGACATGACAACCCGGTTGAAGCGCAAGGGGGGGAAGGGCGAGTCAACGCCGCCTGCCGCCGAAACGGATCAAGGCAACGCGCGGTAGGAATTCTTCACACATCATGAATCACCCATTCAAAAGCCGGGGACGGTCGGTCGGTGCCATCATCGTCGCGTTGCTCATGCCCTTCGCGCCGATCAAGGCCGAGACCGAAGCGCCGGGGGAAAACGCGCGAGAGCTGCTCGATGCGGCTTTGGCCTACACGATGCCGCCAGGCTCGTATAAAAAGATCAGCGCCGAGGAAAAGCACGGGATGGAGATCTCGAGGTGCGAGTATCTGACGATAAAGCCCGATGGAACGCGGCTCAGCCGCACCGAGAGCGAACATCGAGGCGACTACCACGCTTCTCGCTCGACCGAGATCGTAAACGAGGAGGGAAGCTGGTCGCTGCGCGGAGACAACAGAGCCATCCTTTTCCCGCAAAAGGCGTTCGAGCGCTTTCTCGGAGCGCCGGTCGAGAAGCCCAAGGACAAGATGATGTCGCTGACGCTTGCGCGAGCGACGGAGGGCGGGGCGGACTATATTGTGATCACCGCCCTGTTGAGCGACGCCGATAGGGCGGGAGCGCGTGCCGTCGGAGAAAAGGTGGTGAAGCAACTGGGGGGCGGCGCGTTCGGCTCCAAGGCAAGGAAGCAGATGAGCAAGCGGGTGTCGGATAATGTTCCCGCGCAGGTGGAATACTGGCTGAAGGAGCCCGCGCGCCACTTGGCCGCGATGCGGTTTCTGTCGAAGCGGGGACGGCTCATCACGGAGCAGCGGGTCGATTACGATGCCTATGAGCGGATCGCGGACTTGCCGGCGGACAGGTTCACGGTGCCGGAGCACTACACGCGCCTGTATCCATCGAGCTTTTGGGACTGCGTCGATCTGCTCTGGAAGCACGATGCCGAGGTGATATCGAGGAAGCCCAAGCGCGGGAAGGGCGAGGCAATTCCACCTGTCGATGGAGCGGATACAGGAGACGGCGCGCCGTAGGCGGGCGCGGAAACACCGGACCTGTTTCGCGGGGCGTTACAGACGCGTGTAGTCGAGGATGCTGTGGCTGATGTGGCCGGCGGCGACGGTGGCTTTGTCGGTCACGAGGCCGGGCGGGGAGCGGTCGATGGCGTCGGAAAACACGAAGCGATGCGTGCCGTCGTCGGCGGCGGGGCTGAAAAGCTTCGGCACGACGACGCGCGCGGGCACGGTGCGGACCACGCGGCTAGCTGGCGTGCAGGGCTTGGGGAAGTTGAGGTTGTGGACGACGAAGTGTTCGCGGCCGGTGGACGGCAGGAGTTCGCCGACCAAGCGCGCGGCGTGGGCGGCGCTGGCCTCGATGGTGGCGCGGGTGGCCGGGATGGCTTCGAGCTCGCCGCCGGAGGTGAGGTGGCGCCACTCGTCGTAGTTCAGATCCTGCGAGCAAGCGATGGCGGGGAGGCCGTGGAGCGCGCCCTCCCACGCGGCGGCGATGGTGCCGCTGGCGTTGATGAACCCGAGAGTGGTGTTGAGCCCGAGGTTGATGCCGGACACGACGCCGTCGAAGGACGATGCGCCGCCGGGGAGTAGATGGGCGAGGGCGATGTTGACGCAATCGGCGGGCGTGCCGTCGACAGTCCAGGTGGGAGCGCCGAGTCCGTGCTCGGCGCGCGCGGAGGCGACGGGGCGGTGGCGGCACTTGCTGGCGCCGGTCCAGCTTTGCTCATGGAGCGGGGCGACGACGAAGAGTTCGTGACCGGCCGAGCGAAGCGCGGCGACCAGCGCGTGCAGGAAGGGCGAGCGGATGCCGTCGTCGTTGGAAATCAAAAGGCGCATGGCGCCAAAGGAGGCGCGAAGCGCGGCGGGCGAAAGGAAAAAGGCGCGGGCGAATCAATCGCAGCCGCAGGAGCCGCCGCCGCTGTCGCACGAAGAACCGCTATCGCAGCCGCAGGAGCTGTCGGGGCCGGATGAGGACCCGCTGTCGTGATGTTGGGACGAAGCCGAGTGCGCGTCGGTTGACACAGCCGAATGCAACAGGGCCGACGAATAGACGTCGTTCGACGACACCGGGGAACGGCCGGAGTAATGAGGAGGTTGCGGACCACGCGTGTATCCTTGCGCGGCTCGTGCGAGGCTGATCGCAAGCACGAGCAATCCGACCAGGAGCCCGACGAAGATGAGAGCGGCGAACACGGTGAAATTTTGTGCCGCTTCCGGATGCAGGTTCCAAGCGGAAAGCCTTGGCGAACGTGTGGTCGATCAGTCGCCTCCGCCGCAACCGCCCCCGCCGCAACCGCTCCCGCAGCCGGAGTCTCCGCCGCCGTCGGATGAGTCCGACGAACCGCTTCCGCAGGAGTGGACGCTGCAACCCGTCGCGGTGGAGCAGCCGCCCGAGCGCCGGTTGTCGCGGTCCTTTCCGCGCCCGCCGCCAAGCAGGCGCACGATCACGAAAATGAGCAGCGCGAGAACAAGTCCGAAACACGCCACGGCCAGCAGGGCGTTGCCGCGGACGATCGCTCCGAGCCCGAGCGCGGCGGCGGGAACGAGCAACGCGAGAAGCGCGGCCCGGCGGAGCCCGGGTTTGGGCAGGATGAGATGATCGGCCGGGGCGACCGAGATGGGCGAGGCTCCCGGCGCGAAGCGCCGTGCCGCAGGCGGCCAGATATCGGCGGGGGGCGGATGGCCGAATTCTTCGCGGTAGAGACGAAGCGTGCGCTCATAGCATTCGTGATAACGCGTGTCTTCGGCGACGCCGCCGCGAGTCGGGCCGTGGTGCAGCTCCCGCTCGAGAACGTCGCGGCAAAGGCGATGCCAGTAGGAGCGGGTGTAGCAGAGATGGAGGTGCCAGGCTTGGTCGACGGCGACGGAGGGCGTGACCGTTTCGGACGACACTGCGGCGAGATAGATAAAGCGCAGGTATTCCTCCACGATCCGTTGCGCGCGCGGAAGCGACCAACGATTTTCCCGGGCGAGGCGCGCGGTGAAAGTGAGCGAGGGCGCGCCGTCGTCGATGGCGAAGGCGGCGACGCGGGATGCGAGTGCGGGATCGCGCATGCGCGGACTCGGCAGGTTGGTTTTAGTAGGGACCGCGGATGTGCGGCAGGACCTCGGCGCGGTAAAAGTCGGCGAGGCGCAGGTGGAGGTCTGGCGGCAGCCGGCGGAGGTCGGAAACCGCGGCGTTGTCGGTGACCTGGGTCAAGCGGCTGGCGCCGGTGATGACGGTGGTGACCGCGCTATGGTCGAGAATCCAACGCTGCGCCAGCTGGGCGAGCGTCCAGCCTGCGGGGGCGAAGGCCTTGAGCGCCTCCGCGAGCTCGACGGCTTTTTCGAAGGGGATGCCGGCGAAGGTTTCGCCGACGTTGAAGGCGGCGCCGTCCCGGTTGTAGTTGCGGTGGTCGCTCGCGGGAAAAGTGGTGGCGCGGGTGAAGCGTCCGGAAAGCACGCCGCTGGCGAGGGGGAGGCGGACGATGATGGCCACGCCTTGCGACTGCGCCTGAGGGAAGAGCCGTTCGGCGGGCTTTTGCCGGAAGACGTTGAAGATGACCTGGAGCGAGGCGAGTCCCTCCTGGGCGAGGCACAGCAGGCCTTCGTCGACGGACTCGACGCTGGCGCCGAAGGCGCGAATCTTCCCCTCGGCGCGGAGGCGTCGCAGCCACTCGAAGACCTCGCCGCGGCGGAGCACTTCGGTGGGCACGCAGTGGAGCTGGGTCAGGTCGAGAACGTCGACACCCAGCCGGCGCAGCGAGTCTTCGGTGGCGGCCCGCAGGCCGGACTCGGTGTAGCGGTCGGGGTAGAGGGCGGCGGTGCGTCCGAGCTTGGTGGCGACGAAGATGTCCTTCCGGGGCGTCTCGCGGAGGAAGCGCCCGACGAGGGTCTCGCTGCGACCGGAGCCGTATACGTCAGCGGTATCGAAGAAGTTGATACCGGCGTCGGCCGCGGCGTGGAGGATGGCCAGCGCTGAGGCGTCGTCGACGGCGCCCCAGTCGGCGCCTCCGAGCTGCCAGCAGCCAAGGCCGATTTCGGATGCGGGAAAGGAGGTCCGTGCGAAGGAGCGGGTTCTCATGGGGGGAGGGAACGATGTGGACTCCGGCGGGGCGGAGGCAATGCCGGGGGCGGAGATTGCGCAGAAGACGGGGTCCGGGCAGAAAGCGATTTTCGCCGGGGCGAGTTTCTGTCGTGGTTTCGGCATGAGGCGTTTCCGGATTTTGCGCATGCTCTTCATTGCGGGGTCGATAGTGGCTTTGGCCGGCGAGGCGGCTTGCGCCGAGGCGCGCGTGTGGACCGCGGCGGACGGGCGGACTTTGCAGGGCGAATGGCTGGAAACCGGGGAGAAGGCGGTGAAGGTGCGGCGCGAGGACGGCCAAGTGTTCGATATTCCGCTGGATATGCTCGCCGAGACGGATCGGGCCTGGGCGATCGAGCAAGGCAGGGCGAAGGCTGCCGCGAGGCCCGCCGCGCCGGTCGCGCTTCCCAAGGAGCGCAGCGACGCGGAGAAAAGGGCGGGGACGGAAGCGTCGCGTCGCGCGGCTTTTTTGAAGGGACCGCTGGTTTACCGTCTTTCGGAGGGAGCGGAGAAGTGGCCGGAGGAGCGGCGACGCGTGATCGTGGAGGCGATGGACGCGGCGGTGGCGTTCCTCAACGAACACGGAAAGTTCAAAAAAACGGTGACGGCCAACAACAGTCCGGGGACGCCGACGGCGGACGCGAATTGGGACGGGTGGATCAACTGGGGCGGCTCGATCAGCCGCCGGGTGGCTTTGCACGAGATCGCGCACACGCTGGGCGTGGGCACCCACTCGCGTTGGCGAGAGAACATCAAGGATGGCAAGTGGACGGGGCGGCACGCGCTGCGTCAGCTGCGCGAATTCGACGGCGCCGATGCGGTGCTGCACGCCGACAAGATGCATTTCTGGCCCTACGGGCTGAATTTCGACAACGAGTCGTCGCCGGAGAACGATCTTCGCTTCGTGAAGATGGTGGCGGCGCTGCGCAAAGACATGGAGATCGAGTGAGTCCTGGACTGTAGCCGGCGCCGCTTCGGATTTGGCACAGGGCCGAGCCGGAGCGCGGACACGGAGTTCACGGAGGAAAGGCCGATCACGATCTTCAGTGCGGGTGGGCGCCGTGCGCGCTGTGTCGGCGCTCTGAGTTTTCGATGGCTAAACTCGATTGTGCCCGCGCTCGTTCTCGGGCGCAACCGGCACGGCGGGGGACGGCCGTGGCTGCACTTTTCCTGAAATTATTTCAGTTTCCGACGGGGAGCAGCCGGAACTCGTGGGAGGTGGCTTCGCCAGCGGGGTCGAGCGAGGGCAGGAGGAAAAAGCCTTCGGCGACGGCGGCATCGGTTTCTCCGGCCGGCGCTTGACGCAGCGTGCCGGAGAAATCGACGGTGCGCTTGATCGCGCGGGTCGTTTCGGGGGCTTCATCCCTGAGCTGGAAGCGTCCGTTGAATGCGCCCGTGGAGGGGTTTAGATTCAGGATCTTCCATCCGGTGGGATTGTTTGCCGGCATCGTCGGGTCGACGATCATGAAGCGGCCGGCGGGGCTGAGCACCAGGACCGCGGGAAGGTCGTCGGCGGAGGCGCCAAGATTCGTGTCGTCCGATCCATGGACGATCTCCACGACCCCGGATTGGGCGGCCGTATCCGCCAGACCGAGACGCTGGGCCAGGGTGGCGGCCGGGCGGACGGGATTGGTGACGCGTTCGGTTTGAGGCGGGAGCCAAGGGTCGAGGATGGCGGCGCAGGCCAGCGGGCCGAAGCCGGAGCGGTAGGCGCGGTCGCGTGTCTTGGCGGTCGGGGGCAGGGCGGCTTTGCGCCAGTAGAGGACCGTGCCGGAATCGGCTGGGATGTAGAAACGACCCGCGCGCGAAGAATCCGGGTGGGCTTGCAGCTGGAGGTTGCCGGCGACGAAGGAGTCGCGTCGCGCGCCGTAAGGAGCGAGCCAGAGCCGATAGGCGCGGTTCGGAGTGGGTTTGAAGGTGGCGGTGAGCAGGGTGCCATCGGCTAGTTTGCCGGCGAGGGAGAGGTTGGCGCTACGTGCGAGGAGGCGCGCCTTGGCGTGGCCGGAGCCGGCGACCACGATCGTTTCCTCCGAGTCGACGCCGGGGCCGAGAACGAGCGTATGGGCGCTTGCGGGGAGGTCCTTGGGGGCCGCGGGGAGGCCGAGTTTGACGCCGTGCGAGAACGCGAGGGGGGCGTCGGCCCCGCGGGTCACGAGGCCGGATGCGCCGTCGTTTGTGACGGTGACCGAGAGGGCAAGCGCGGGAAGCTGCTCGGTGGCGGCGCGGGTGTGCGTGAGGTAGGCGCTCGAGGCGTCGTCGGAGGGAACGAGTTTGCCGCGGAGAACGACCGTTTTGGTCTCCGCGCCGAGCAGAAGTTTGCCGGTGTAGGTGAGGTCGCGCGCGGACACGACCAGCTCGATTTTGCCGACGGGGGAGGCGAAATCTTCCGAGTCGGCGGAGCCGCCGACGAGCGCTTCGTAGGCGCCGCCGAACCCGACCACCTTTAGTTCGGGCGTGCTCGCGGCCAAGGTGAAGGTGTAGTTGGGCGCTTCTCCGCCCGTAAGCGTGAGGGGATAATTGCCGGCGGGGCTGTTCAAGGTCGCGGTGGTGGTCACCGTCGGCGGAGTGGTGATGACGCCGGCCTTGAACGGGGTGTCGGCACCGACCAAGCCGACGTAGCTGAGCACAAAAACCGGGTTGGGCTTGGTGACCGCGCGGGCGGTGTTCGAAACGAAAACGACGAGGTTCTTTTTCGCGACGGCGATGGTGTGGGTTAGCGAGGCTTCCGCGAAGTCCGCATTGGCGGGGCTGGCTGCTTTGATGACAACGGTTCCGGCACCGGTGAAGGTGAGCTGGCCGCCTTCCAACGCGGCGGGTCCGGAGACGACGGAGATGACCGGGGTGAGTCCCGGCGCGGACGACGTGGCGGACACGGAAATCGGTTCGTCGCCGTAGGTGGCGGTTGCGGGCGGGACAGGATCAAAGGCGAGCGTCTGGGGCGGGAGGGTGATCTGGATCGTGCGTCGCACCGGGGTGGCGGCGGCGTAGGAGACGCCGTCCTTGATGGCGGCGGGCCGGGTCGCCTCGATGACGATGGCGCCGATGCCGGTGTAGGTGAGGACGGCGCCGTCCACGGTGCCCGGGCCGGAGATACGCGCCAAGGTGACAGGGAGGCCGGAGCTGGAGGTGGCGGAGAGGGTGAGCTGACCCGAAGGGGCTGCGAAGACCCGAGGCTCGGGTTGGGCGAAATCTATCGTCTGGGTCTCATCGTAGACGGCGGTGACGGTGATGCTGGCGGTGATGAGATTGAAGGACCGGTCCCACTCGCGAAACACTTTCCCCTCAGGGGCGGTAAACACCGGTGCGAGGGCGGCCTCACCGATTCTGATGGTTTGGACCAGTTCGCCGCCGCCGGTTCGCGCGGCACCTTCGCCGAGGGCGAAGGTGACGGTGAAGGTGGGCGTGGCGGGGGTTTGCAGGAGCAGGGTGTGGGTCGAGGCGGTGGCAAGGTCCACGATGCCGTTGGAGGCGACGAGCACGGGTGAGAAGCGGTCCTCCGTGGTGCCATCGCCAAGCTGGCCTTCGCTGTTGGCGCCCATGGCCCAAAGGGAACCGTCGCGTTTGAGGAGGAAGGTGTGAGCGGCGCCGGGGATGATGCGCGCGGCCGAGAACGGGGCGAGCTGGGGCACGGGGTGTTCGACAGCGTCGGCCGAGCCCAGACCAAGTTGGCCGTGGGTGTTGTCGCCCATGACCCAGACGGATCCGTCGGCGCGGACAAAGAGGGAGTGGAGGCCGCCGGCGGCCGCGTGCGTGACCTGAGACGCGATTTGCACGGGCGTGTCGGCGCCGACCAGGTCTCCGGTGCCGAGTTGGCCCCGTTCGTTTTGTCCGAAGGCCCAGAGGGTGCCGTCGGTTTTGGTGAACAAGGTGTGGAAATGGCCGGTGGCGAAGGATCCGACGCCGGTGGCGATCTCGATGGGCGTGGCGGAAGAGGCTTCCGCGCCATATTTGCCGAGGGCGTAGAGCTTGCCGTCGTTCTTTAGGTAGACGCTATGGGCGTCGCCGCCGGCGAACTGAACGACGTCGGTGGCGAGCTGGTAGGGCTTGTTGGCCGCGGCGGCTTCAGGGGCTTGGCCGAGCTGATCGTCGTCGTTGGCGCCCATGCCCCAGAGCGTGCCGTCGGTTTTGAGGAAAAGGCTGTGGCCGGCGCCGGCGGAGACTTGCACGACACCGCTTTCCACGATCCGCACGGGAGAGGCGCGGTTATCGGTGGTGCCGTCGCCGAGTTGGCCGGCCTCGTTGGCGCCTACGCCCCAAAGGGCGCCGTTGGCGCGGATGAAAAGGGTGTGGTTTTCTCCGGCGGCGACTTTCGTCGCGTAGAAGCCAGTGGGGGCGGGCAGGAGAAGGGGTTCGTCGGTTTCGACGATAAGGGCGCCGCTTGAGGATGAGCCGGTGGCGAGCAGCGTCTGAAGCGCGCGGGGCGCGACGGTAGCCACGGCGGTGCGGCTATCGAGGGTGACGTTGTTCTTGGTGAGGCGGACCCAGTAGCGCGTCGTGACGATCAAAGGCGGGGTGCTGAAACGGGCGTCGGAGGCGAACGCAAGGGGCTTGGAGGTGTCGCCGCGTTCTCCCTGATACCATTGGTAACTCACGCCGGCAGTGGCGCCGAACGGGACGACCTCGAATGTGGCGGTTTCGTCCGGGGCGATTTGGACGTCCGCGGGCTGGGTCTGGATGCGGGGGGCGAAGGTCTCGAGGACGGTGAACTGGTCCACCCAGGCGGCGTCGAGGTTGGCGTCGACCGAGGCGTCCTTCGCATACTCCCAGCGCAGGGTGTGATTGCCGGAGCCGGAGAGCGTGTAGGTGCGGGTCTGCCAATCGACGTTGCCGCTGATGGGATTCGGTTGGGCGACGTTATCGATGTAGAAAGTGAGGATGTCCCGGTTGCCCTCGGAGGAGACCTTCCACTTGAAGTGGAACTTGGCGACGCCGGTGACGGTGACGCTGAGCGTGGCCTTGGCGCTGGCGGCGAGGACGCCGCTTTGCACGGCATCGACGCCGTCACGAGTGACCTTGGTCTGCGAGAACCAAGCGCCGGTGCCGGTGCTGACAAAGGCAAGGTCGGGGGCGTCCAGGGCGGTGGAGAGGGCGTTTGCCGCCGCCGTTTGCGCCTGGGCGCGGAATGGGGCGCCGAGGAGCAAAAATGCGAAGAACAGACCGAGCGCCAAGGGGAGCCGCGCTGGGGCGAAGCGGGAAGGGGAAGAGAACACGGGCGAAAAGGGAGACCGACTCAGAAGCGGAAGTTGCTGCTGACCTGGAAAACGGCGGTGACGATCGCGTAGGCAATGAAGCCGACGAAGGCGAAGGCGCCGAGAAGCACGCCGCCGCTGATCGATTTGGTGAACGTGTTGAGGAAACGGTCGAGGTCGTTGCGGCAGGTGCGGGCGATGTCGCGAAGGCCGGGGGCGAGGCTGCCGGTCTGCTCGGAGACGGAGAGGCGGTCCAGGAGAAGGGGGGCGAAGACGCCGGTGCGTCCGAGGGCCACGGAGAGGGCCTCGCCTTCGAGCACACGGTTGGTGGCCTCGGAGAACCGGGCGCGCAGGGCCTCGTTGGCCACGGTGCGTTCGGCGAGGCGAAGGGCTTCGGCGGTGGTGATGCCGTTTTCGAGAAGCACGGCGAGGGTGTGGGCGAAGTTGAGCACGGTGCCGCGCACGGTGAAGCCGCTCAGCATCGGCACGCGGAGGGCGAGTTCGTCGGTGGCGAGGCGGCCGGGCGGGGTGCGGCGCCACTGCCAGAAGAAGATGAGGCCGATGACGAACGCGCCGATAATGAAGGGGCCGTAGCGGAGGGCGAATTCGGAGCCGTCGACGAGAAGTTGCGTCGCCCAAGGGAGCTTGCCGCCGAGCGAGGAGAGCAGGCTCTTGAGCCGGGGCATCAGGAAGAAGAGGAAGAAGAAAATGACGCCGATCGCGAGGAAGCAGACGAAGACGGGGTAGGCGAGGGCGGCGGCGAGTTTGCCGCGCAGCTCTTTCTGCTCGGTGAAGTGCGTGATGAGGCGTTCGAGGACGTCGCGGAGGTTGCCGGTGGCTTCGCCGGCGGCGACGAGATTGATGGTCTGTCCGTCGAAGACCTTTGGAAACTCGGAGAGGGCGGCGGAGAGCGTCTGGCCTTCGCTGAGGCTGCCCCAGAGCGAGGCGGTGAGGGAGCGCAGGCGAGGCTGGGAGACGCGGACGGAGAGCAGGCGCACGGCCTCGCCGGCGGAGAGACCGCCTCGCACGAGGTCGGCGAGGGCTTCGAGGAAAGGAAGGCGCTCCTTCTCGGTGGGCGTGGTCTTGGCGGCGGAGGCGCGGGTGGGTTTGGCGGCGGGGGCGGCGGAGTCGGCGGGGGCGGACTGCCGGGCGGGAGCCCGGCGTTCCCGGGGCTTGGCGCCGGAGGATTCGTCGAGGCGCGTGGGCTGGAGCCCGCGAGTCTGAAGACGGCGAAGGGCGTCGCGGCGCGAGGGAGCGTCGAGCGTGCCGGAGGTGGTGGCGCCGGATTTGTCGCGGGCGGTATAGGCGAAGGTGGGCACGGAGGCGGGCGGGGCTTAGGGCGCCGTAATGACCAATGACCAATGACCAATGACCAATGGACGGAGGGCGGTGGACGGGCGAATGGACTGCATGGGACTAGTCATTCGTCATTCGACATTGGTCATTCGTCATTCCGATGGAGCGCGCTCAATCGGAGGTGCTGAGGGCGCGGAGGATTTCGTCGAAAGTGGTCTGACCGGTGCGGACGCGTTGCCAGCCGGATTGGGCGAGGGTGGTCATGCCGTTGGCGATGGCCTGCTCGGTGAGGGCGTGGCCTGACTCCCGTTTGACGATGAGATCGTGAAGCGGTTTCGGGTGAAGGATCTCAAAAATACCGACACGGCCGCGATAGCCGGTGCCGCGGCATTGGCGGCAGCCGACGGGCGCCACGAGTTCGTCCACGCCGTCGGCGAGTTCGGGGGGGAGGCCGAGGGCGACGAGGTCGGCCTGCACGCGGTCCCGCTCGATCGGAGCGGGTTTGGCGCAGGCGTGGCAGAGGCGGCGCACGAGGCGCTGGGCGATGACGAGCTCCACGGCGGAGGCGACGAGGAAGGGCTCGACGCCCATGTCGATCAGACGGGTGATGGCGCCGGGGGCGTCGTTGGTGTGAAGGGTGGAGAACACCAAGTGACCGGTGAGCGAGGCGCGGATGGCGATCTCGGCGGTCTCGAGGTCGCGGATTTCGCCGACCATGATGACGTCGGGATCCTGGCGAAGCACGGAGCGGAGCGCGGAGGCGAAGGTGAGCCCGATCTCGGCGCGGGTCTGCATCTGGTTGGCGCCGGGGACCTCGTATTCGACCGGGTCCTCGATCGTGACGATGCGGAGATCGGGGGAGTTGATCTTGCGGAGAAACGCGTTGAGCGAAGTCGATTTTCCGGAGCCGGTGGGACCGGTGACGAGGATGATGCCGTGCGGGTAGTCGAGGACCTTGGTGATGACCTTCTGCTCGTCGGCGGACATGCCGAGGCGATCCATGGTATAGGCCTCCTTCTTCTGGTTGAGAAGACGGAGCGAAGTGGATTCGCCGTAGAGGGTGGGGAAGGTGGAGACGCGGATATCGAGCGCGGTGGTGCCGGACTTGAAATTGATGCGTCCGTCCTGCGGGAGACGCTTCTCGGAGATGTTGAGCCGCGCCATGATCTTCAGGCGCGAGAGAATGGCATCCTGGAAGCGGCGGAGATTGTCCGGCACGGGCACGGGCACGAGGAGACCGTCGATGCGGTAGCGAATGCGGAGGGCTTCCTCCTGGGGCTCGAAGTGAATGTCGGTCGACTGGTCGGCGATACCCTGCGCGATGACATCGGTGACGAAGCGGACGACGGCGGCGTCCTCGTCCGCCTCGGCTTCGTTGGCGTTGGCGACGGGGTCGAGCGCGGCGAGTTCGTCCTCAAGGGAGCCGGCGCCGACGCCGTAGTTGGCGACGATGAGTTCCTTCACGCGATCGGCGGACGCGAGGTGCCAGATCACGGGCAGGGAGGTGAAGGTGGCGATCCAGTCGCGGATCTCGATCGTGGGCGGCCAAGGGGTGGCGATGTGGAGGATGCTCGCGACGGGCGTGGCGTTTTCGTCGTCAGGCGCGGCGAGCGAAGCGGAAGAGCCGGCGGCGGCGACTTTGACCGGGACGATCTGATACTCGTGAACGAGGCGGCCGGGAAAGAGGCGGAGGTGGTCGGGCTCGATCGCGGGGTCGGACAGCAGGGGAAGTCGCGCGGCCTCGGCCAGGGTGGCCAAAGCGGTGTCGGGCGGGACCGCGAGGTGGCCGGCGAGGGCGAGGAGGCGTTCCGCGCGCGGGGTTTCCTGGACGGCCTGCAGCGCTTCCGGGCTGAGGCTGGGAAAGGTGGCGGCGTCGAGAGCGAAGGGCATGGAGAACGGGGAGCGAGGATCGGGGAACAAGGAACCGCGGCGCGGACGGAGCGCGGGGCGGAGTCGGCTTTACCTGCCGTCGGACGCGGGCGCGGGGGCGGGGGCCAAGGGCGGCTGTTCTCGAGATTCGGTGGTATCCTTATCCGTGGCGGTTTCGACCGCGGGCGGAATATAAGGCGCGGCGGCGGGACGGTGGTCGATGATTTCGCGGACCTGCTTGCCCTGCGGAAGGGTGTCGATGCGCTTCATGATCTCCACGCTGTCGAGGTAGCTGTTGGTCAGCACGGTGGGACGCAGAAAGAAGATGAGCTCGGTGCGGGTCTTGGACCGGGATCGGGAGCCGAGCAGATCGCCGATGATCGGAATGGGGCCGAGGCGATTGGTGTTTTTGGAGTTTTTCGCGCGTTGGAGGCCGCCGAGCACGATGATGTCGCCGTTGCCGGCGCTGACGTAGGATTCGGTGGTGCGCTTGCCGATGACGTATTGGTCGTTGCCGTCCACCGTGACGGTATCGAGCACGTCCTCGACCTCGGTCTTGATCTCAAGTTGCACGCTCTTGTCGGAGCCGATGAGAGGAAGAATGGTGAGACGAACGCCGATTTCCTGCTGGGTGACGGTGGAGCTTGTGGTCAGGCCGGAGGAGG
>CAMLQS010000021.1 GCA_946482165.1 uncultured Verrucomicrobiota bacterium
AATAACGCAGTCCGGCGAGGACCGGCTTTCTTCGCGGGGCGGCCGCAACCATCCGGATCGACGGCCGGCCAGGGACGCCGCCGGCGGCGGAAGGCCCCCGCCCCGGACTATCTGGATTTCCCCGGGACGGTTTTGTCCCGGTCTCCGGCGTCGCCGGGCTTTACGTCCGCTCATCGGGTCCGCTTGATCCATTTTAACGTCAACAATGACCACGGTCCCTTTTCCGAACGCCACCTACGTCATCGGGCACAAAAATCCCGACGCCGACTCGATCTGCGCCGCCATCGCCTACGCCGCCTACAAGGAGGCTCGCGGCCTCTACGGCTTCGTCCCCGCCCGGGCGGGCAACTCGAATGCTCGCATCGACGCCATCCTCCAGCGGTTTCATCAACCCCTCCCCGTCCTCCTCACCGACGTCACCCCCCGCGTGCGCGACGTGATGGTGACCAACGTCGTCTCCGTCCCCCAGGAGGCCACTTGCGCCGAGGCGCTCGAACTGATCGACGAGCACGATGTCCGGGTGCTCCCGGCTCTCACCCCCGACCAGCGCGTGATCGGCACCGTTTCCATCTTTCAACTTGGCGGCTTCTTTGTGCCCAAGGTTCGCGCCTTGCGGGAAATGAGGAAGGTCCAGACCTCGCTAAACCATATCGTGCGCGCCCTTCGCGCCCGCGTGGAGCACCTTCCCGAGCCGTCGCGCGACCAGGAGCTTTTCGTCCGTGTCGGCGCGATGGACGTGAAGTCTTTCGGCAAAGCCGCGCACAGCGACGGAATCCTGCCTGAGCAGTCCATCATCATCGTCGGCGACCGCAGCGACATTCAGCAGCGCTCGATCGAGATGGGCGTGCGCCTTCTTGTCATCACCGGCAACCTCCCCGTCGAGGACAACATCATCCAGCTCGCCCGCGCAAAGGGCGTCGCGCTCATCGTCAGCCCCTACGACACCGCCACGTCCGCCTGGCTCGTCCGCTCCGCGACCAAGCTCGACCGCCTCATCGACCGAAAGTTCGCCTCCGTCTCGCCCGATCTTCGTCTCTCCGAGGTCCGCAAGAAAGTCGCCACCAACAACACCACCGCCTATATGGTGCTTGGCGACGACGGCCGCCTCCAAGGCATCCTCACCCGCACCGACATCCTCAAGCCCGCCCGCACGAAGCTCGTGCTCGTCGACCACAACGAAATGACCCAGGCCGTCGCGGGCGCCGCCGAAGTCACGATCACCGAGATCATCGACCACCACCGGCTCGGCTCGCTGGCCACCCAGCAACCCATCCTCTTCATCAACGACCCCGTCGGTTCCACCTGCACGATCATCGCCGAGCTTTTCCGCCGCGATGGTCTCGCCCCGTCGCCGGACATCGCCGGCGTGCTCATGGGTGGAATCATTTCCGACACCCTTAATCTCCAAGGCCCGACCACCACCGAAAAAGACGCGACGCTGCTCGCCTGGCTCTCGCGCCTTGCCGGGGTCGATCCCCGCCAGCTCGCCGACCTGATCTTCAGCTCGGGCTCCGTCATCCTGGCCAATCCCCCCGAAAAGGTCGTCCGCTCCGACTTCAAGATCTACGAGGAGGACGGCGTGCGTTTCGCCGTTTCCCAGGTCGAGGAACTTGGTTTTGGCAATTTCTGGAGCCACTCCAAGGCCCTCGCCCGCGCGCTCGACGAACTCTGCACGCAGGAACGCCTTTGCTTCGCCTGTCTCCTCGTCACCGACATCAACACCCAGAACTCGCTCCTCCTCTTCAAGGGCGACCCCGAGCTCCCCAAGCGCATCACCTACCCCGGCGTCGAAGGCGACGAGATCTTCGACCTGCCCGGCATCGTCAGTCGCAAGAAACAGCTCATCCCCTACCTCGGAACCTTGCTTAAGGAGCTCGCGAACGACGGAGTTACGCCCATCGCCCGGGCCCCCGCCACCACGGCGCCTTTCTCGGCCCCCAAGACGTCCTGAGTGCAGATCCGGCCCCTGGGCCGGCTCGGACATGCATACGAGGACGCGAGGACGCGGCTAATGCCTCGCCTACCCGCCGGCCGTCGCCATCATTCTCCGGCACCGACCGCCCGTCGATGTTCCTCTCCCTCGAAGACAAGCTCCCAGCCTTTCTCCGCGGACGCGTCGGAATCGCGCTCGTGGCCTTGGTCGGCTTTTCCGTCTCGCTCGGCATCGCCTGGGCCTTGCGCCGCACCGAAGACCGCGGCCTCCGCCAGGAATTCGAACGCCGGGCCGAGCTCCGCAACGAACTGCTTCGCGCCAACCTCAAAGAATACGACGGCGCCCTTTTCGCCCTGCGGCTCCTCGCCGAAAACTCCGAGTTCCTCAGCCCCGCCGAGTTCGACCACGCCGCGCGCCGCCTTGTCGCCCGCGTTGGCGAGATCCAGGCCATCCAGTGGGCGCCCCTGGTCGATACGCATGATCTGACCGACTTCACCGCGCGCATGCAGGCCTTGATCGGCCACGAGTTCACGCCCCGCGAAAGGGACGACGACGGCACGCTCCACCCCATCCGCCAGCCCTCCTCCCGCGGAGAGCACGCCATCATCACCTACATCTATCCCCTCGCCGGCAACGAAGCCGCCTTGGGCTACGATATTTTCACCGCCCCGTCCGCGCCAACCCTGCGCCAGGCCCGGGCCCGCCCGGGCGTCTTCGGGCTCAGCGCGCCCTTCCATCTCGTCCAAGGCGGCAGCGGCTTCGTTTTTTGCCTCTACCTTTCGCCAGTTTCCAAGCGTGACCAGGCCTCCTTGAGCGGCGGCGGCTTTATCCAGATCGTGCTGCGGATCGACGACAGCTTCGCGCAGCTGTTCAACTACTCCATTCAGCCGATCCACGACACCCTCATCATCGACGTCACGGACGGCCTTTCGGTCCCGATCTACCATCACAGCGAGAAAGACAGGCCCGCCCTTCTGCCCGACTCGACCCCGGCCGATTTCATCACGCCCGACACCCTGGTGAAGGACCTTTCCATCGGCGGACGCCTTTGGCGCGTTTACTTTCGCCCCAACGAGGCCTGGGTCGCTTCGCGCCGCACGTTGTCCCCTTTCCTCTCCATCCTCGGCGGCGGACTCCTCACCCTCGTCAGCGCGGCCTACCTGCACAACCTTGGCCGCCAGACCCGCCGCATTCGACGCGAAGTCGAGCTCCGCACCGCCGAGCTCAACGAAAGCCGGGCCCTCCTCGACGAGATCATCGACCACAACCCCAGTGTCATCTGGGTCAAAGACACCGCGTTTCGCTACCAGCTCGTCAACCTCAGCTTCGCCGCCTGCTACAATCTGCCGCGCTCCGAGATCCTGGGGCGCACGGATGAGATTCTCCAGCCATTGGAAACCGCGCGACAGATGGAGAGCCTCGACGCGCGCATCCTGGCCACCGGCGAGACCGTGTCGTTCGAAGGTCAATACCAGATGCCCGCCGGCCGGCGCACCTACCTCGTCTCCAAATTCCCCGTGCGCCGCGTCGACGGCAGCATCTGCGGCGTGGCCGGCATCGCCACCGATATCACGGAGCTCCGCGACGCCGAAGCCAGCCAGCGCACCATCGAGCGCAAGCTCCAGGAGGCGCAGAAGCTGGAAAGCCTCGGCGTTCTCGCAGGCGGCGTGGCCCACGATTTCAATAACCTCCTCACCGGCATCCTCGGCCACGCCAACCTCGTCCGCGTCCAGCTCCCCGACGACCACCCCTTCCAGTCCTCGCTGCGCCAAATCGAGAACGCTTCGCTGCGCGCCGCGGAGCTCTGCCGCCAAATGCTCGCCTATTCCGGCCGCGGCCGCCTCGAAGTTCGCCCCATCGAGCTGGGCGAACTCGTCCGCGATACCACCTCGCTTCTCGAACTGTCCCTCGCGCGCCGCGCCCGCCTCCGCTTCGACCTGGCCCCCGGCCTTCCCCTGGTGATCGCCGACATCACCCAGATTCGGCAAATCATCATGAACCTCGTGCTCAACGCGTCCGAGGCGCTCGTCGACGGCGACGGCGACATCACCCTCCGCACCCGCGCCCTCCGCGCGGACAACACGCTCTTCGCCACCTGCGTCTTCGCTCCCGAACTTCCCCCCGGCGACTACGTCCTGCTCGAGATCTCCGACACCGGCTGCGGCATGGCCCGCGAAACGATCGCCCGAATCTTCGATCCCTTTTTCACCACCAAGTTCACCGGCCGCGGCCTCGGCCTCGCCGCCGTCCTGGGCATCGTCCGTGGCCACCAAGGCGCTCTCCGCGTCGAAAGCGCGCCCGGTCGCGGCACGACCTTCCGCATATACTTTCCCGTCGCCCCGGATTCAGCCGTCCGTGGAGCGCCCGTCGCCGAGCCCCCGGTCGCAACGCCCATCGGCAGTCGCATTCTTCTCGTCGACGACGAACCCGCCGTCCTCGAAACCGCCACCCAGCTTCTCGAAGCCTGCGGCCACGCGGTCACCGCGTGCACGGACGGCGACGCCGCCCTGCGCGCCTTCTCCGCCGCCTCCGGTGCATTCGACGCCGCGATAATCGATCTGACCATGCCCGGCCTCGGCGGCGCCGAGCTCCTCCGCCGACTGCGCGAGAAAACGCCCGACCTTCCCGTCCTCGTCATCAGCGGCTACACCGAGCACGAAGGCGCCGCCGACCAGCTCCTCGCCTCTCCGCGCGTCGCGTTTCTTTCCAAGCCCTTCAGCCTCGCCGCCATCCGCGCCAAGCTCGCCGGGCTCCTGCACCCCTCCGGCCCGGCCTAGGCCGCCCAAGTCCGCTGACTGATAGGCTCCGAATTGCCGAGGACGCGCGGCCCAAACGGGGCGGTCCTTCCGACAGTCTGCCGCGGCGCCCTCTCGCGGTGTTAGCCCTCTCCGTCCGAACGGTTCGAACACCTTTGGGCTTCAGTTCAACCGTGTCGGATATACGGGTGGACGTCGCAAGCCCCCCTTGGCGTGTCCCCTCCTCCCCCCGGAGACGCGCACAACCCCGCCCTCATCCGGCCGCCATCGACGACACCCGTTTCCCCGGTCTGCGCCATGCCCTCGAAACCCCGGCCGAGATCGAAGGCGACACTCCGCGTTTCACCCCAACCCCACCCCGTGCCCAACACCCCGTCGAGAACACCGTTCGCGTCTGGCAATCCGGCCATCCCGGAATCATCGCCGCCGCCTCCGTCAAGCGCACGTTTAGGCTCCTCGCGCCCGCCCTTCTCCGACCATCCCCCCGGCCCCGGGCCGACGACCGAGGCGTCGACCTCGGTCTCCATCCGCGACATCGCGCGCCGGCTGCGCGTGAGCCACAGCACCGTGTCGCGCGCCCTGCGCGACGACCCGCGCATCTCCGCCGCCATGCGCGCGCAAGTGCGCGAGATCTCGCGCGAGCTCGGATACCAGCCCGACCCCATGCTGGCCGCGCTTGCGCACTACCGGGGGCACCGCGGCGAACGTCCCGTCCAGTCCGAGCTTGCCTGGATAAACAGCTGGTCCGTCCCGAGGCAGCTCCGCGCCTTTCGTGAATTCGACCTTTATTGGCAAGGGGCGTCGGACGAAGCCGCGCGCGAGGGATTTCGCCTCACCGAGTTCGCGTTCGATCAGGGCATGTCGGCCGCCCGACTCGCCACGATATTCAAGGCGCGCAACATCCGCGGGCTCCTCATCCCTCCCTGCGGCAACGCCAAAATCGACTGGACCGGTTTTCCCTGGGACGCGTTCTCCGTCGTGCGCTTCGGACACTCGGTGATCACCCCCCGCGCCCACCTCGTCACCAGCAATCAACTACATAACGGGTTTCTCGCCTACCGCCGCGTCCGCGAGAAAGGCTACCACCGCATCGGCCTCGTCATCTCCGGACAGGCCATGACCCGCTTCGCCGCCGGCTACCTCTTCGCGCAAATGAAGACGGCGTCCGATCCCGCCCTGCCCCCGCTTCAACTCGCGCTCGCGGGCGAAGCGCATGATCGCGGCCAGCTCGACGCATGGCTGCGCGACCACCGCCCCGATGCGATTCTGACGGATCGCCAGGAACTCCCGCCCATGCTGAGGCACCTCGGCCTGCGCGTGCCCGACGACGTTGGCCTCGCGGCCTTCAGCGTGCTCGACGGCGGCGTGGACGCCGGCATCGACCAGAACTCCTCCGAGATCGGGCGCAGCGCCCTGCGACTGCTCTCCTCGCTCATCCTACATCAGGAACGCGGTCTCCCGGCCATCTGCCGCGAACTGCTCATCGAGGGTCGCTGGGTGGACGGTGCCAGCCTGCCCAGCCGGTGAAGCAAGCGCCGGGCCCGCGATCATCGCGCCACGCGCCGACCGAAAGGAGGGCGCTTGGTCGCGGGAGATGAGTATCCACGCGCACCACGGTGCGCACCGCGCCCCTCGCTCTTCGACGGGGCCTCGCGACAGACCTCATGCGGCATCCCCGCCCCGGCGTCTCCTGTCCTTCGGCAGCCGACCTCAACCCCCGATAACCCCAAACCCCGATGCACCTGTTGAAACTCGTGGCCGTAGGCATGGCCGCATGCGCCCTGACCACCGCCTCCGCCCTCTCCGCCTCCCACCCTGGCATGCTCCACACCGAGGCCGACTTCCTCCGCATGAAAACCCAGGTCGCCGCCAACGTCGGCGGCAGCCCGTGGGTCTCCGGCTGGAACCGCCTCATCGCCAACTCGCACGCCCAGAGCACCTACGTCCAGCGCCCCCAAGCCACCGTCAGCCGCGGCGGCACCGGAGACAACTCCGCCATCCTCTACAACGACGTCCACGCCGCCTACCAAAACGCCCTCCGCTGGAAAATCACCGGCGACGCCGCTCACGGCAACAAGGCACGCGACATCCTCAACGACTGGTCCGCCACCCTCACCACCGTCACCGGCAACGCCGACCGCTTCCTCGCCGCCGGCATCTACGGCTACCAGTTCTGCAACGCCGCCGAAATCATGCGGGGCTACCCCGGCTTCGACATCGCCCGCTTCAAGACGATGATGTTGAATGTCTTTTACCCGCTCAACAACGACTTCCTGGTCAATCACAACGGCGCCTGCATCACCAACTACTGGGCCAACTGGGATCTCTGCAACATGAGCTCCGTCCTGGCCATCGGCATCCTCTGCGACGACCAGGCCAAGATCGACCAAGCCATCAACTACTTCAAAACCGGGGCGGGCAACGGCGCCATCACGAAGGCCATCCCCTTCCTCCACTCCGGCGGACTCAACCAAATGCAGGAAGCCGGTCGCGATCAAGGCCACTGCACTCTCTCGGTCGGCTTGATGGCCGCCTTCTGCGAGATGGCATGGAACCAAGGCCACGACCTCTATTCCTACAGCGGCAGCCGCTTCCAAGGCGGCGCCGAATACGTCGCCCGCTACAACCGCGGCCTCGACGTGCCCTTCACCACCTACACCTGGGGCAACGGAACCAACTGCGCGCAGATGAGCCATACCGCCGTATCCTCCGCCGGTCGCGGCAACACCCGTCCCATTTGGGGCAGCGTCGTCGGCCACTACTCCGGACGCAAAGGCCTCGCGATGGTCGAAAGCAAGGCCTACGCCACCGCCCTCGGCACCGAAGGCGGCGGAGGCGACTACGGCAATGGCGGCGGCTTCGATCAACTCGGCTTCGGCGACCTCTGCTTCAACCGCACCATCGGCGGCGCCGCCCTCGTGGCCAACGGCACCTACAGCCTGCAAAACCGCGCCAGCGGCAAGATGCTCGACAACCTCGGCGCCACCACCAACGGCGCCGGCGTGGGCCAATGGGCCGACGGCTCCAGCAACAACCAGAAATGGACCCTCGCCTACTCCAACGGCTACTACACCCTGACCTGCGTCACCGGCGGCAAACGCCTCGACAGCCTGGGCAACTACGCCAACGGCACGACCATCGGCCAATGGTCGGTCGGCGCCAGCACGAACCAGCAATGGATCCTCATCCCCACCAACTCGGGTTACTACAAAGTCGTCAACCGCGCCACCGACAAGTGCCTCGACACCTCCGGCGCGACCACCGACGGCGCGATCATGAAACTCTGGGCCAACGGCAATAGTAACAACCAGCAGTGGCGCTTCGTCGCCCCCTGAACTTCGGCGCCGCGACCAACGCGGGAGGAGAACGGTCATTCCCGTCCGTCCTCCTCCTGCTCCTCTTTTCAAGGAGCGATTTCCCGCCCGAGTTCCTCGTCCCCCCGACCTCCATTCAACCCCATGTCGCCCCGCGGGAGTCTGCTTGTCCCCTCCCTCGCCGCCGTGGCCGCCCTCGGGGTGGCCCTGCGGCCCGCGACCTCGCTACCACCGAAACCCTTCGCGTCCCCGGACGCGTCCGCCGAAGCTTCGACGCCATCTTCGGTCATCACACCGCCGTCGGAGACCTCCCTGCCGCCCACGCCGGCCGCGAACCTGACCGACCAAGTCCTCGCCACCTGCCTTCGCTGGGCGACCACCCGCGATCCTGCGACGCGCGACACCATTCTCTCCGAGCTGTCCGCCCTGCTGACCGACGACAACGCCGCCGAGCTCCTCCGAGCCCTCCCTCTCGAACTGCTCGACACACCGCTCGCCGCCGACGCCCTTGCCCGCTGGTCCGGGCGCGCGCCCGCCGAGGCGCTCGACTGGGTTCACGGCCAATCACATCCCGCGACCACCCACGTGGTCACCGTTCTCCGCGCATGGATGGGGCGAGATCCCGCCAGCCTGCGCACGCACCTCGCCACGCTCCCTGCGGGCGCTTGGCGGCAACAAGTCCTGCTGTCCGCCGGCCGTCTGGCCCTCCAGCAAAACCACCCCGCCGACGCCGCCTTGTGGCTCGCCCGCGTCCCCCTTGAAAATCGCCCCGCCACCGAGCTCCATTGGGCCGCGCTCCACTGGGGAAGCAAAGACGCCGCTTCCGCGATGGAATGGGCGCTGACCGAGTCCGACCCAGGCCAACAAGAAACCCGCCTCGCCGCCATCCTGCTCGGCCACGCCGCCACCGACCCCGGCCAAGCCCTGGATCTCGCGCTCGGGCTGCTCGAGACCGGGACGACCCGCGAGCGCGCGCTGGCCGACATCATGGGTGAATGGGCCCGTCGCAGCCCGCCCGAAGCCGCCGCGGCGCTCGACCGCTTCCCCGAAGGCGAAACACGCGCCCAAGCTCTGTCCCGACTGCTCGCCGTCTGGCTTGACTATGATCCCGCCGGCGCTCGCGCATGGGTCGCCAAAGCCCCCGCCTTGGTGCAAAGCCGTGCGCAAGCCGAGCTGGAGCGCTTCGCCCTGGCCGCCTCGACCGCGTTGCCGTAACCGGACGCTATCCGAGACACCGCCGTTAAAATCTCCAGTCGCAGGGAATGAGCGCGGATTTTCCCCGGCGTTTCTCGTCCCCAAGATGCTCGCCCCGCAGGTTGTTGATATCCGGCCCGCTGCTATCCGTATGCCCCTCCGTTTCCGTGCGATCCGTTTGATCCGCGGTCAAAACAATCTGCCGGACTGGGGCTATCCGTAGGCGCACCCTACACCGGCGTTGCACTTCGATCACCCGTCGAACCCCGGCTCCCGTCGCCCCGCCTTCACCACGGCTCGTATCCGTTTGCCGGCGACGAGGATCGCCTTCTGGCGCCCGCTCCGCTTCCGGTTCGTGCGCCGGGACTTCGCCACCGCCGCTCGCCGCGCCGCCTCGGCCGCCCGCACGCGTTCTTCCAGTTTTTCGCAAAAACGCTCCCAAGCCTGGTCGCGGTTGGCGGCCTGGCTTCGCTCCGCCTGGCAACGCACCTCCGTCCCCGTCGGCCCATGACGCAACACCACGGTGGACGAAGTCTTGTTGATCTTTTGCCCGCCCGCGCCGGAGCCCCTCGTGAAGGTTTCCGTCACGTCTCCAGCCAGCACGCCCAACGCGTCCAGCCGCTCTTGGATTTTGGATGGTAAATCCATAGGCCGTAATTTTCGTCACCCAACGCAACCTCCGCCCTCCGCGCGAGTCCCAAATCCCCCATTTCCATTTCCCCCAGATTCTCCTCGGGTTTCAGATTTCCGCCATCATCCCTTCCTCCTATGCCCAACGGTCCCGCCTGGTCTGAAAAACTCCGCGTCGAAATCGCCAAGGCCGTCATCGGCCAGAACGACGTGGTCGAGCGCCTGCTGATCGCCCTTCTCGCCAACGGCCACGTCCTCCTCGAAGGCATGCCCGGTCTTGCCAAGACCCTGCTGGTAAAGTCCCTCGGGACCGCCCTCGGCGTCCAGTTCGAGCGCGTCCAGTTCACCCCCGACCTCCTGCCGAGCGACGTCGTCGGCACCATGGTCTTCTCCCCCAAGGACGCCGCCTTCACGCCCCATCGCGGCCCGGTCTTCGCCAACCTCGTGCTGGCCGACGAAATCAACCGCGCCCCCGCCAAGGTCCAATCCGCCCTCCTCGAAGCCATGCAGGAGCGCCAAGTCACCCTCGGCGGAGAAACCCACCCGCTGCCCAAGCCTTTTTTCGTCATGGCCACGCAAAACCCCGTGGAACAGGAGGGCACCTACCCGCTGCCCGAGGCCCAGACCGACCGCTTCCTTTTCAAACTCCTCGTCGATTACCCCTCGCTCGCCGACGAAACCGCCATGATGTCCCGCTGGGGCCAGGTGACAAAGTCGCCCGCGCTCCAAGCCGTCTCCTCCGGCGAGGAGCTCCTTCAACTCCGCGCCCAAGTGGACGCCGTCCACGTCGCCCCCGCCGTGCAGGCCTACATCCTCGCCTTGGTCCGCGCCACGCGCGACCTCGCAAAACCCTCGCCCAACGGCAAAGCCCGTCACGTCTCCTACGGCGCCTCGCCCCGTGCCTCGCTCGCGCTTTACCAGGCGGCCAAAGCCCTCGGCTGGCTCCGCGGCCAGGACTTCGTCGCACCCACGTTGGTTCAGGAGCTCGCGCCCGATGTCCTCCGCCATCGCATCGGCCTGACCTACGAGGCGGAGGCCGAAAACCTCACCGCCGACAGCATCATCGCCCAGGTCGTCGCCATGACCCCGATGCCTGCCGGCGCGAAGTAAGAATCCCATCCATGCCTCGCCTCCCCCAGCTTCCCGAAGGATTTCGCTTCCGGCGCCTGTTGTGTCCCGCCGGGGCCATTATCCTCGGCTACGTTGGATTCCGCTTCCTCGGTCTGGCCGGGAAACAAGGAGCCTATCTCGAAGCCGTCGGCCCCGCCATCCTCGCCGTGGGCCTCCTCGCAAGCGCGGGCATTCTCTTCGTGATCCCTTTCGCCGGCACGCTCCTGTCTCCCTTCACCGGGGTCTTCGAACGCCTTTTCTTCCCCGGCGAAACGCTGCGCCGCCCCCCCGAGGAGCTTCTCTTCGCCCTCCGCATGCGCCTCCGCGACCGCTACTGGGAATCCGTCGATCAGCAAACAAACGCTCTTATCGAATCCTACGGCCCCAGCCCGGAGCTCTATCATCTCCGCGCGCTGATGGAGGGAGGCCGTGCGGGCAACTACTCGTCCGTCACCATGGCGGCGTCGAAGAAGCTCTCCCGTCGCGCCTTTGCGCGCTACACCGACCTCCTGCGCAGCGATCCGCCTCCCCGGGAGACTCAGACCGGTATCGAAGCCTGACCCCCCCCCCACGCCGCATGCCCGACCCCGCGCCCGTCGCATCCCCCGCCACCCCCGCCGCACCTCTCGCCGCCCTGCGCCGTCTCGAATGGCGCGTCCGCCACGCGGTCGAAACCTCCCTCGGCGGAGGCTATCGCTCCGCCTTCCGCGGTCGCGGCATGGAGTTCGATCAAGTCGTGAAATACGCCTACGGCGACGACGTCCGCGACATCGACTGGAACGTCACCGCGCGCCTCGGCGAACCCTACCGGAAGAAATTCATCGAGGAACGCGAAGTCACCGTGCTCCTCGTGTTCGAGGACAGCCCCTCGCTTCAGTTTGGCTCCGGAGCCATCACCCGGCGCGAGGCGCTCCTCGAGCTTGCCGGCCTGCTGCTCCTCCTTGCGTCGATCAACCGCGACCGCATCGGACTCGCCCATCTTCGTCCCTCCGGCGCCGAGCTCACCCCGCCGGTCAACGGCCGCGGCCCCATCCACCACCTCGCCGCCCGTCTTTTCGGCACGCCGCCGCCGCCGCTCTCGGCTCCTCAGGTCTCGGGTTTCAGCCTTTCCGCCCTCACCTCCCTCGCCCCCCGCCACACCATCGTCGTCTGGCTCTCCGACCATCCCGCGCGGCCCGTTCCCGAAGGCTGGTCCGCCTTTACGCGCCGCAACACCGTGCTCGGCCTCCGCGTGGACGATCCTTGGGACCGCGCCTATCCGGAAAACGCCGACGACGTAACCGCCTACGATCCGCTCTCCGGCCGGCTCGTCGCCCTCGGCCGGGGCCACGCCGAGCGCGCCGCCCACGCCCGCTGGCGCGAGGCCCGCGACGCCTCCCTCGCCGCCTGGTTCCCCGATCCCTTCGGTCGCCACGTGGTGGGCGCCGACGAGAACCGCCTCGATTCCCTCGTCCGCTTCTTCCGCCGCCGGGAAACGAAAGCATAGGTCCCGCAAGCCAAATAGGTCCTATCAGTCCCCCCCCCTCCGTCCCGCGTGCCTCCCCTCGCCCAACTCCTCCCCGACCTCGCCCTTCCCCTCCGGGGATCGCTCCAGCTCGCCGCGCCCCTTTGGCTCCTGGCGCTTCTCGCGCTCCCGGCGATCGCCTGGCTTCGACGCAAGCGCCCCGTATCCGTCCTTTTAATACCACATGCCGCCGCGTGGGCCGCCCCCCGCGCCGCGCCCGCGCGCCGGTGGCCCGTCCGGCTCGCCTACGCCGCCGCGGTGTCGCTCGTCTTCGCGCTCGCCCGCCCCCAGCGCGTCGACGACACCCGCGTCATCCGCGGCGAAGGCTACGACATCGTCGTCGCCATCGACCTCTCCACCTCGATGTTTGCCGAGGACAGCGTCGTGGACGGCCGTCGCGTAAACCGCCTCGAAGCCCTCAAGCCCGTCCTCGAAGCCTTTATCCGCCGCCGCCCCTCCGACCGCATCGGCTTCGTCGCTTTCGCCGGGCGCGCCTACACCCTCGCCCCGCTCACCCATGACCACGACTGGCTCGCCCGGCAGGTCGCCCGCCTTCAGATCGGCCTCATCGAGGACGGCACCGCCCTCGGCGACGGCCTCGGTCTCGCCCTCGCCCGGCTTCAACGCGCGCGCTCCGATTCCGACGCCCCTCGCGCCGGCGCCTTTGTGATTCTCATGACCGACGGCGCCAACAACCGGGGGCAGCTGACTCCCGACCAGGCCGGCGCCCTCGCGAAATCGCGCGCCGTGCCCGTGTTCACCATCGGCGTCGGCCGGGACGGTCTCGTTCCGTTTCCCGCTTTCGACGAGCAAGGCCGCCGCATCGGCATGACCCGCCGCATGTCCGACCTGGACCCCGCCGCGCTTCGCAAAATCGCCGCGGAAACCGGCGGAAAATTCTTCCGGGCGGAAGATCCCGACGCCGCCACCGAAGCCTTCTCCGCCATTGATCGCGCGCAAAAAATCTCCTTCGACCAAAGCACCCAGGTTCTCGCCACCGAACTCTACGCCTGGCCCGCCGGCGCCGCCGCCCTCCTCCTGGCCCTCGGCGCCTTGTCCCTGCTGCGCAGGGCGAAAACCTGAAACTTGAAACCTGAGACCTGAAATTCGGTCCCCCTCGCTTACCTCAGGTTTCAGGTCTCCGCCCTCAACCCTCCGATGACTTTCGCCCATCCCCATCTCCTCTGGCTCCTGGCCGCCCCCGCCATCCTCCTCTCGGCCTCCTTCCGTCGCGCCCGCGCCACGGCCAACCCCCATCCCAAAATCCCCCGAGCCCGAATCGCCTCCGACCATTGGTCATTGGTCCTTGGTCATTGGTCATTCTCGCCGCGCCCCCTCGCGGCGAGTCTTGCCCTCGCGTTGCTCATCCTCGCGCTCGCCCGCCCGCAAGGCGCCACGCTTTCCACCCCGTCCTTCACCCAGGCGCGAGACGTCTTGGTCGCCGTCGACGTCTCCCGCTCGATGCTCGCCGACGATATCCCGCCCACGCGTCTCGCCCGCGCCCGCCTGCTCGTCCGCGACCTCGCCGACGCCCTCCGCGGAGAACGTCTCGGGCTGCTTCCTTTTGCCGGCACCGCCTTCCTCCAAAGTCCGCTTTCCGCCGACTATGAGATTTTCCGCACCTTCCTGGACGAGTTGGGCCCCGACATGATTCCCGCCGGCGGCTCCGATTTTGCCGCGCTCCTTCGGACCGCCGGCGATGCCTTCGGTCCCGCAACGCCTCCCGGCGACACCACCGCCACGCCCGACCGCTACCTCGTGGTTCTCAGCGACGGCGAAGCCGAAAACGACGCCTGGCGCCCCCTCGCCCAGCGTCTCGCCGAACGCGGCGTCCGCGTCGTCGCACTCGGCCTGGGCACTCCCGCCGGCGCCATGGTTCCCGACGGAAAAGGCGGCCTTACCAAAGACCGGCGCGGCGCCGCCGTGCTCTCGAAGCTCAACCCCGCCACGCTTCAGGAACTAGCCCGCGTCACCGGTGGTATTTACCGCGATGCTTCCTCCTGGGTCGACCTTCCGACCCTCCTCAAAGAGACCATCGCCCGCGGCCGCGCCACCCGCGTCAGCACCGAAACCGCCCCTCGCCGTCAGGAGCTCTTTGCCTGGTTTCTCGCCCCCGCCCTCCTGCTCCTTGCCACGTCGCTGATTCGCGAATTTCCCGCCATCCCCCGCGTATCGACCAAGCCCTTGCGTCACGCGTCCGCCACCCTCGCCCGGGTCATTCCCCTCGCGCTTATAGTCCATTGGACTCTGGTCGCCGGTCATTCGTCATTCGCGGCGGAGCCACCCGCTCCGCCCGCCGCCGCGCCCGATCCGCTGCTTTCCCTCGTCGAGAAACTGTCCTCCGCCCCGGACCTCGCCGCCCCCGACCTCGCGCGCTTGGCCACCCTCAGCGCGGAACGAGGCGAACAAGCCCGGTCCCAACCCGGCGGCGCCGCATCGTTTCCCGAGGGCGCCATCCGCGATGCCCTTGCCGCCGTCGCCACCGGCCAAAGCAAGGACCCCAAAGCCGCCGACTGGCCCGCCTTGCGAAAGCGCCTGGAGACCCTGCTCGCCCCGCCGCCCGAGGAATCCAAGGACCAACAATCCCCAAAGCCCCAGCCCCAAGACAAGAAGCAGGATCAATCCAACAAACCCGACGGCCAAAAATCGCCCCAGGAGCAGCAATCCGGCGGCCAATCCGATTCACCGCCTCAGGAACAGGAAAACTCCAAGCAGTCGCAGTCTTCCGAGTCCAAACCCGGCTCGTCCGGTGAATCGTCCCCCGGCGACCAATCCGATCCGTCAAACACCGAGGCGTCCCCTTCCACGCCCCGGCCCTCCGGCGAAAAACCGCTCGGCGATCTCGCGTCTTCCCCGCAACCCGAAGACGCCGCCCAGGAGCCCGACAAAAAAGACGTTCCCGCGCCGGCCGACCAGCCGCCGCCCGAATCCGCGGACGAACCCACCCAGCAAGCGGGCGGCGTCTCCGCCTCCGGCCGTCCCGCGGACGCCGGCGCGAACGGCGACACCGCCTCGCTCGATCCCGCACTCGTCGTCCCACAACAACGCCTCGACCGCGTCCGCGACTCCGACGCGCCCGCCCGCCTCTTCCAGCTCCTGCAAGAATCCGAAACTCCGCCCGAAGAACGCGAACGCCGCGCCGCCGGCGCCAAGCAAACCTGGTGATCACTCCGAATTTCACGCGTCTCATGCTTCCCCGAGCCAGCCACCCGCTCCGACCCCGTTGGTCATTGGTCATTGGTCATTGGTCATTCTGGCTATGGGCGATGCTCGCCTTGGCGTGCGTCGCCCGCAGCCAGTCCGCCCGCTGGGAGCCCGCCTCGGGCACCCTTGCCCGCGACCAGGTCTCTCAGCTCTCCCTCGTCTTCGAGGACGCCGAACCGAAGGCCCCGCCCGCGCCGCCCAAGGTGGATGGCATCGAGTTCGTCGGCACTCCCGGACGCAGCGAGCAAAGCTCCTTCAACATGAGCTTCGGCGGCCCGGCCGTTCGCCGCACCACCGTGATCTACACCTTCGCCGTCCGCCCCACCCGACCCGACGGCGAGGTCCGCATCCCCGCCTTCACGGTCGAGACCGATCGCGGCGCGCTCACCGTCGCTCCCGCCGGCTTTCGTCTCGCCGCCGCCACCGTCGGCAAAAGCGGGCTCGCCCTCGACCAAATCGCCACCGTCCGCTTCATCCCCCCCGCCGCTCCCGTCTGGGCGGGAGAAGTTTTCCGCCTCGGCCAGAACCTCGAAGTCGATCGCCGCTACGCGACCAACAGCATCTTGGCGGCGCCACTCGAATGGACTCCGACGCCCTTGATCGCTGAGGAGTGGTCCAAGCCGACCGTCGCCGAGACATCGGTCAACGGCCAGCCGCGTCTGCTCGTGAGCATGGAGACCCGCGCCGCCGCGCCCGCCACGACCACCGCCTCCATGGTGGCCATCCCCGCCGCCACCCAGCTCGTCAACCTCCCCACCGGCCAAGCCAATCCCTTCTCGCTCTTCGGCCAGACCACCTTTGAACAATTCACCCTCACCACCGCGCCCGCCCGCATCGCGGTGAACCCGCTGCCTCTCCCCGCTCCGGCCGATTTCATCGGCGCGGTCGGCCAGTTCAAACTCGTCTCCAAAGTCGTTCCGGAAAAAGCCGCCGTGGGCGAACCCATCACGTGGACCCTCACGCTTGAAGGCACCGGCAACTGGCCCGCCATCGACAAGCTCCGGCCCCGCAATCTCGTCCGCGACTTCCGGGTCGTCTCTCCTCGCGCGCAAAAGACGCCCAAAGCCGACTCGCTCTTCGACGCCACCTTCTCCGAAGACCTTGTCCTGATTCCGCAGAAGGCCGGTCGCAGCACTCTCGGTCCCTACACGATATCCGTCTTCAACCCGTCCTCCGGCGCCTACGAGACCCTCCGCGCCGAGCCCGTCGCGATCGAAGTCACCGGGGCAACGACGAGCCCCGGCTCGGCCTCCACTTTGCCCGCCCCCGGGAACTCGGAGCTCCCGATCGACCCTCCGCCCCCGCCGGCCGACGATTCGCCCCCGCCCGCCGCGCCCGGCCCCGTCGCCGCGCTCCCCTCCGATCCCCTTGCCCCCGGACTGCTCGCCGCCGCCCCCCGCGCCGCGTGGCCCCGCCCGCTGTTTTGGGCGCCGCTCGCATTGCTCGCGCCCCTCGCGCTCTGGCTGTTCCTCGCCGCGCGACACGCCCGCTCCCACGATCCGCTCCGCGCCCGCCGCGAGGCCCACGAGCAACTTCGCCGCATCCTCGCCCGACTGGAAGCGTCCGCCGGAGGGACGCCATCCCCGGCGTCCGCCGCCGACCTGCTCGCCTGGCAACACGCCACCCGCATCCTCTTCGACCTGCCCTCGTTTACCCCGACCGCGCGCGATCTGCCCGACTCCGCCTGGTCGGCGCTTTGGATCGAGACCGAACGCGCGCTCTACCGTCCCGATACGCCGCTCGGCAAAGACTGGTTCCCCCAAGCCTGGCAGGCCCACGCGAGCGCCACGCCACCCGCGCGCAGCCCGTTCGCCGCTCTTCGCTTCGCGCATCTTTTCCCGCGCGTCGCGCTCTTCGCGGTAGGGATAACCTTGATACTCGGCCACGCCACCGATGCGTGTGCGACAAGCGTGGCCGACGGCATACGCCCCGGCCAGCCGCCCGAGGCGTTCAAGGCGTATTCGGCGGGAAATTTCACCGAAGCCGAACGCCACTGGCGCCGCGCCAACGAGTATTATCCCATGGACTGGGCCAACCGCCACAACCTCGCCCTCGCCCTCGCCCAGCAAGGCAAGTGGGACGAGGCCGCCGCCCATGCCTACGCCGCGGCCATCCAAGTCCCCGGCGATCCCGCGCTCGAACGCCTCTTCGCCGCCACCGCACCCAAGGCCGCTTATCTCGTCCGGCTCCCCCCTGAGCCCGCCCGTCTCCTCAATGTCCACGGCTGGCAAACCCTCGCCCTCGCCTCCGCGCTGCTCCTCCTCTCGCTCGTCCCCGCCGCCTACATCCTCACACGCTACCTCCCCGCCCCACGCCGCCGCCTCCCACTGGTCATTGGCCATTGGTCGTTGGTAATTGCCAGCGCGGCGCTCGCCGCCGCTCTGGTCGCGCTCCGCGCCCACGGCCCCGCCGCATCCCCCGGCGCGGCATTGGTCTGGCGCGCCGCCACGCTCCGCGCCGTGCCCACCGACGTAGGCGAACAAAAGGTCACCGCCGATCTGCCCGCAGGCACCCTTGCGCGGGTCGACAAAGATTTCCTCGGCTGGCGCCGCGTCGTTCTTCCCGACGGCAACACCGGCTGGGTCCGCGCCGAGGCCCTCGTGCCGCTCTGGCGCTGAATACGCCAGGCGCGGTCTTAGAAATAAGCCTACGCTCTTCTGACGCCCTGCGGGTTCGCGCCGGTCGGCCGGCTACTTCGCCGATGCGGCCGCCCGCGCGAGCTCGCTCAGCTTCGCGTCGAACTCGCGCATCTCGGCGTCCATCTGCGAACCGTAAACTCCGCCGAGGGACTCGCGGGCGCTCGCCAGCGCAGCCTTCGCCTCTTTCCACCGACCCGCGGTCGCCAAGTGCACCACAAAAGGTCGCACAACGTCGTCCCACATCGCGGTGCCCGCGCCCCGGCCAAACTGCCGCAGCAGGCTGCGGTAAAGCCGGACCTGCTGCTCCACCGTCGCGCCGCTCATCGCCCGCGCAAGCTGCGCCGAAATCTCCCGCGTGCTCAGGTCGCCGCGTTTTGCCGCAAAGCGCCGCGCGAGTTCCCGCCCCATCCGATCCGCCTCGGCCAAATCGCCCCGGGCGCGAAGGCTGTCCACCGCGATCCCCAGATAATGGGCCTGCAAATCCGGATAGGCCGAAAACCCGCCCGCCGCCTCCTTGGCCAGCGCCTCCCGTTCCGGCCCGGGCGCGGGCCACCGCTCCAAAAGCAGGTCCCACGCATCAAGCGTGCGACGCTCCAAACGGATCGCCGCGCGCGCGGCCGCCTCGGCTTCGCGCGATTTGCCGTCCTCAAAAAGCCAGCGCGCGAACTCCGCGTGCGTCCGCGCCTCGCGGGCGTTCCGTTCCCGCCGAAACCCTTCGTTGAGAAACGTCAACTCGTGGTCCGACACCTCGGTCCAGGTTTGGGGATCGAGCGCCACGCCGGTCACATAGTTCTGCGACTCGTGACGCCCGCCATCCATAAACCACTTTCGCCCCTGGCCAAGATGGCCAAACCACGCATGCCGCCCGTCCCGCCCCGAGCCGCAGAAGAAAATCGTGGGCACGCCCCGCGCCTTGCCCGCCTGGGTCGCGAAATAGGCCTGGTCCACGCAGATTCCGCCCTCGCGCAGGATATCCTCCAAACGGTAGCCGGTTCCCGGCCAGACATAGACGCCGTCCTCGATCCGATCCGTTCTGTATTTAACAACCGAATACATATCGGCCAGCTTCGCCAGCGGTTCCCTTCGCTTCGCCAGCGCCCACTCGCGCTCCTCCGCCGGCAACGCCATATCCACGGCAAAACGCAGCTCCGCCGCATCCAGCTTGTCCGCCCGCCAGAGCGTCTTCCCCTCGCGCGAAATGCCCGCGAGATGGCGGAAAACATCCTCCGCCGGGGCCAGCCTGCGCGGAAGCGCCTCGGGCGCCACCTGCTGGTGCGGCCACTCCATCGGCGGGGGCGTGTCGTGCACCAGGGCCACCGCCATCGCCAGCCGCGAGAACTCGGCGAAAGTTCCGGCGTCGATCCGGTAAAGGCGGGCCAACGTCGCGAGAACTGCGCCGCGTTGATCCACCGGGTTCTCCAGCGAGAAATACTCCGCCGACCAGGCGGAGTCCGCGAGCAGCCGCATCCGAAGCTCCGCGGGCGCGCGCTCGGCGAGCAAACGCGCCGGATCGGGATCCGCGACCGCCTCCGCCCGGGCCCCGGGCCAGCCCTCCGCCTCCATCGCGACGCGCCACCGCTCGCGCTCCTCCGCCTCCGTCGTCCCCCAGATGGCCGCCCACCGGGCCGCCGCGGACCACGACTGCGCGTTGTCCAGATCTCCGCGCAAATAGGCGCCGATCGAAGCCGTCCGCAGCGCGCCCGCCATGGCCGGCCAGCCATGACGGCCGGCCCCCTGCTCGATGAGCGCCGCCTCACGCGGGCCCGGAGCCGCGCGAAGCCACTCGGCGGGCACCGAGATCTCCGTCGCCGACGATGCCGCGCCTGCGCAGCAGAAAGCGGCCGCCGCCAAGGCTCGGACGAAAATTCGCCTCGGGTTCATGTCGCAAACCATCAACCGCGAACGCCGCGCGCGCAATCTCACGCCGCGCAACCGTCAATCGCGGTCGGGCGGCAGGGTCACCACGAAGCGGAAACCGATGTGACGCGCCCGGTCGGTCTTCGGACGCGACTCCACCGGAAACTTCGCGAGGACCTCGGGCGTATCGAGATAGCTGCCGCCCATGATCCGCGCCTGGTCCGAGTCGACCGGCGTCACCGACCATTCGGCCAGATTCCCAAGGATGTCGCGGTAGCCGTTGCGATTGGGGCGGCCGGAATCGACCGACAGCACCCGGCCGCCCTCGGCCGAGCTCCGCGCATCGCCGCCGCCCTCGCCATGGGCGGTGCGCATCTCCTCTTCGTTCGGCAGCCGCACCGGGGTGCCCATGATCCAGCTCAAACGCGTGCAAAATTCCTGGGCGTCGAGCCAGCTGACAGAATCCACCGGCAGCGAGCGGCCCGGACTGCGGCTGGGGTTGGTATTCATCACCGCCTGGTAGATATCCTGGGGCGTCTCGGTCGAAAGCAGCAGTCGGTCGCTGACTCCGATCAGAGGCAGCAGGCGGTCGTAAACGGAGTCCTGAAGACGGCGCAGCTCCTCGCGCTTCACCGCCAGATAGTTCAGCTTGATGCGCAAGCCGCCGTCGACCGAACGGCTGCGGGGAAACTCCGCCGCGATCTTGTCCGTCAGCTCCATCGCCTCCGGCAGCATCTTTTCCGCGGCGACCACGCGACGGCGGCGCAGTTCGTCAGAGATCGTTTTGTCCAGCCGGGCAAGTTCGACGGCAAGAGGTTGGGAGCGCTCCGTCTGAACCTTGATCTCAAGCGCCTCGATGCGGGGCGAAGAAACGAAACGACTGCGCGAGAACCGGTCGTTGATCTGCTGCTGGAGCTGGAGCGCCTCCGCGTAGGCGGCGGCCGCCGCAGCGTGGTCCCCCGCGCGGGCCATCGAGTCGCCCGTGCTCTCTTTCTCGTCGATCTTTTTCGCGATGCCCGCGGCGTTGAGCGACGCGATCTCGGTATCCAGCCGGTCCAGTTCGAGCAGATTGGCGTATTTGGTCCTCGAATACTCGCGGTTGATCCGATCCTGGGCGTCGCGCGCGGACATGTAGCCCGAAAGCGCATCGGCCCAGCGCTCCTCTTTCACCGCCGCGCGCGCCTTGGCGAGCGAGGCTTCTTTCTCCCGGACCACCGGCAGCACCGCCAGGCCGGCCAGGGACTGCTCGAGCCGGGTCGCGCGAACGAAATTTTTCAGGCGCGCCGCCGCGGAGCTTCCATTGACCTTGTTTTGCAGGTCGATCGCCTCGCGAAACGCCCGCTCGGCCTCATCGAGCTTCATTTCAGCCTGCGCGGCCTCGCCGTCTTTTTGCCTCGCCTCGATCTTGGGGTTGAGCCGGTTCGCTTCGAAAGTGTCGAACTCCGCCTGAAGCCGCTCGAGGTTGGCTTGGGCGGTATAGTCGCCGCGCGGGGCGGCGCGCACCAGTGTCCTTTGCCGCTCCAGCGCCCCGCTCAATACCGCGAAGGCCTCATCCGTGATGATGTTGGCGGCGGCGTAGACCTGGTATTGCTTCTCCAACTCCTCCACCTCGGCCGCGAGCTTCACCAGCGCGGGATCATCCGGTTGGGCAGGCTCGTCCGGCACGGGTGTCACCGCACTCCCCGGTCCGACACTGGCGAGAAGCCACCAGAGCCCCGCCAACGCGAGGACCCCGAGCCCGGTGAACAGCCAAGGACGAAAATCTTGCCAAGCGTTGGCCAAACGATAGCGCGCGCGGTGGGAAAGCATAAGAAGCCGGAAAGGCAAAGGAGCCCGCAGGTAAAAAGCAATACACGCCCCTCGGGCGAATGTTCCTGGACGGCCCCGGTGTTCGGCCACCGGGATTCAGCTGCTTTACGCGCCCACGAACCGTCGTCGCGGCCGCCTGCGGTTAAGAGGAGGTCCTAAAGTGGCGAAGGATACGCGCCTTGCGCCACAAGCGCCGCCAAAGCCGCTTGCACGTGCGGCTTGTCCTCGCGATAGGTCACGCCGAACCAATTGTCCGTTGTCGGCAACACCCGCACGCGCGCCGCACCCGTTTGCACGAGGCTGTTCACCGCCGCCGGCAGATAAAATTCCGCCTTCGGCTCCTTGCCTCGGGCCGCCACGAATTCCCGCCAGGCGTGGTCGAGCTGCGGCAAAAACTCTCTCGCATCAAACCCCCAGCAATTCATCGAAACCAGGGTCGTCGGATCGTAGCGCAGCCCCGGTCCCACCTCGCTCGACAGGATGCCCGTGTGCTCCTCGATATTCTTCAGAAACCCGTCCGGTCCCACCGAGCACACGCCGCGCGACACGGCGCCGTTCTCGGAGAGCGTGTTGCCCAGCGGAAATCCCACCATCGCATAAGTCGGCGGGCCGCCCGCCTCCCCGCGGAGAAAGTCCGCCAGCGCCCGCAACGAATTCGCGCCGTAGAAATCGTCCGCGTTCACCACCGCGAAAGGTCCGGTCAACGACGCCCGCGCGCACCACACCGCGTGCCCCGTGCCCCAAGGCTTCTCCCGCCCTTCCGGCGCCGCAAAGCCATCCGGCAGCATGTCGAGCTGCTGATAGGCGTAGTCGACCTGGATCTTCCCCTCGAAGCGTCCGCCCACCGAAGCCTTGAACGCGTCCGCAAAATCGCGGCGGATGATAAACAACACCCGCTCGAAGCCCGCCCGCACGGCGTCATAGACCGTGTAATCGAGCACCGTCTCTCCGCCCGGCCCCATCGGGTCGATCTGTTTTAGCCCGCCGTAGCGAGAACCCATGCCGGCGGCCAAGACAACGAGAGTAAGCTTCATAGACCGTCGACGTTGAAGGCCGCATCACGCCGGTGGCAATGCCCGGCGATGCCATCCGCCCCAATCCACCGACCGTGGCTCAGGCGGGATCCAGAAATAACCAAGGCGTGAACTTCACTCACCTCACAGTGATTTTCATCCTGTTCCAATTTTCTGTCATCCGCGGTCCATCGCGTGGGCCGTGATTTCAACTGCTGCTTCAGGCATAACCCGCGTTCACGACCGCCTTCCGTCCAATCACGAAAAAACCGCCGCCCTTGCGGGGCGGCGGCTCGAAGGAGTTGACGCGATTTCTCGCGACGATCTCGAAAGAAGCCCGACCTTACTTGGTCGGAACTTCCGCGATCGTCTTGAGGATGCGGCTGGCGACGTCGTAGGGATTCGCGGCGGAGTTCGGACGGCGATCCTCAAGGTAGCCCTTGTAGCCGGCCTTGACGAAGGCGTGAGGCACGCGGATCGAGGAACCGCGGTCGGCGATGCCGTAGGTGAACTTGTCGATCGACTGGGTCTCGTGGAGACCGGTGAGGCGGAAGTGATTGTCGGGACCGTAAACGGCGACGTGCTCGGACATGTTCTTGGCGAACGCGGCCATGAGCTTCTCGAAGTATTCCTTGCCGCCGACTTCGCGCATGAACTTGGTGGAGAAGTTGGAGTGCATGCCGGAGCCGTTCCAGTCGAGGGGCGTGTTGTAGGCGCCGCGGATGGGTTTGCAGTGGAACTCGACGTCGATGCCGTATTTTTCGCAGAGACGGAGGAGGAGGTAACGGGCCATCCAGACATCATCGGCGGCCTTCTTGGAGCCCTTGCCGAAAATCTGGAATTCCCACTGACCGGAAGCCACTTCGGCGTTGATGCCCTCGTGGTTGATACCGGCCTCCAAGCAGAGATCGAGATGCTCCTCGACGATCTGGCGGGCGATGTCGCCGACGTTCTTGTAACCGGCGCCGCAGTAGTAGGGGCCTTGGGGAGCGGGATAGCCGTTCTCGGGGAAGCCGAGCGGACGGCCGTCCTGATAGAGGAAATACTCCTGCTCGAAGCCGAACCAGGTGTCGGCGTCGTCGAGGATGGTGGCGCGGGAGTTGGAGATATGGGGGGTGCCGTCGGCGTTGTAGACCTCGCACATGACCAGCACACCGTTCTTGCGGGTGTTGTCCGGATACACGGCCACGGGCTTCAGCACGCAATCCGAGCTGCCGCCGGGGGCTTGCTGAGTGGAGCTGCCATCGAAGCCCCAGAGAGGGAGCTCCTCAAGCTTCGGGAAGCTCGCGAATTCTTTGACCTGGGTCTTGCCACGGAGGTTTTGGACCGGCTTGTAGCCATCGAGCCAGATGTATTCGAGTTTGTATTTAGCCATGGATGTGGAGGTTGGAGAAAGTGGGCTTCTGGGCGGCGACCACATCCGCAAACGAGCCGATGCGTCACCGGGCAAAACCCGAGAGCCACCGTTTCAGCACCCGGTGTGCCAGCAATGAAAAAAATTCCTGCGGGCCACGAAGCGGATGCGAAACCTTTATTATCGCCAATCCCCTGCCCTGCCGGCGGTCAAAAATGTCCACTTTCGCCGCGCCGGGAACTTGCGGCGCGCCAACGGGCGCCGATGCTGGCTATTTTCGACCATGGAGCAGATGAAGGACACTCGACGGGCGCTTGTGCGCATCGGCTACGACGGCCGTGTGCATAAAACTTTCCGCGGCCACCAAGCCGCCGAACGTTTTGAAAACGAGATCCGCGTGCTGCGCTACCTCCAGTCAAAGGGCTGCGAGTATGTCCCCCGGGTGCTCGAAACCTTCCCCGAGGAACTGCGGATGGTCACGTCAAGCTGCGGGCAACGGGTGGAACACATCAACGGCGAGAAAGTGCGGGAGATTTTTGCCGACCTCGAACGCCACTACCGCGTGCGCCACGAGGACGCCTATGCGCGCAACATCACCTACTCGCCGCAGGCCGGCCGGTTCTGCGTGATCGATTTCGAGTTCGCGACCATTCTCGATCCCGCCGCCCCGCCCGGGCCCGCCCTCGATCTGCCCATGCCCGACGGTCCGCGTGGCGATTGACGCGACGTGCGCGTTATTTCGCGATCCGTGACTTTCCGCCTCCATCCCGCCCCCGCAACTACCGATCACCCGCGTTTTCCCGTCCATGTCCGACTCCGCACCCGCCGCTCTGCATTGGTCCGGCCTCACCCACCGAGGAAAGGTCCGTCCCAACAACGAGGACACTTTCCTCGCGCTGAACTTTGACGGCCACGAGGTTCGTTACCTCGGCAAGATCGGCGAATCCGATCTCGGCTCCGGCGATTTTGTCTTTGCCGTCAGCGACGGCATGGGCGGAGCGCACGCCGGCGAATTTGCCAGCCGCATCGCGGTGCAAAAAATCACGCGTCTGCTTCCCCGCGCGTATCGCCTCTCCGCCGCCGGTCTCGAGGCCGGTTTCAGCGATGTGCTGCGCGAGCTCTTCGACGCCATTCATCAAGAGCTGCTCCAACTCGGTCGCAGCTATGCGGAATGCGCCGGCATGGGCGCCACGCTGACGCTCGCGTGGTTTAGTCCGCAGTGGGTCTACTTCGGGCACCTCGGCGACAGTCGCCTCTATTACCTTCCCCGCGAAGGCGGCATCCGCCAGCTCAGCCACGACCATAGCTACGTGGGCTGGCTGCGCCGCCAGGGCCAGATCAACGAGCGCGAGGCCCGCGAGCACCCCCGCCGCAACGCCCTGCAACAAGCGCTCGGAGCCGGCCACCAGTTCATCGATCCGCAAGTCGGCGCCATCGCGCACCGGCCCGGGGACCGTTTCCTGCTTTGCTCGGACGGCGTGAACGACGGCCTTTGGGATCACAAACTCGAGGATCTTGTGCGCTCGCCGTCCGCGGCTCGCCTGCACCAGCCCGCCGCCGTGCGCGTGGTGGAAGAGGCCTTGGACAGCTCCGGCCGGGACAACCTCACCGCCGTCGTGGTCGAAGTCGCCGCGCCAGAACCCGCGCGTCCGGCCCCCGCCCAGGTCGTCGACACCGAGGAGCCATGAGCGGGGTCGAAACGGCGCCGGCGCCCGGCGCCCTGCTTTTCGTCTACGGCACGCTCAAACGCGGCGGCGCGAACCACGGCTGGCTGGAAGGGCAGATATTCCTCGGCCCCGCCCGCACCGCTCCCGGCTTCACGCTGTATTCGCTTGGCAAATACCCCGGGCTGGTCGCGGACGCCGCGGACCGGGATGGTGTCGTGGGCGAACTCTGGTCCGTCGACGCCGCCTGCCTTGCCCGGCTCGACGCCTTCGAGGGCGTGCCGGAGGGTCTCTACGTCCGGGAGCCGGCCCGTCTCGCAAAGCTTCCGCCCGGCGTATCCGCGGCGGACGCCGGGCGGGCGGAACTCTATCGCTACCTGCGCAAGGTCAATCCCCGCAACCGGCTGGGATCGACGTGGCAGGGCTGACGGCCGATCGATCGGCCGCGAGCGGATTACTTTTTATACCAGCCGCCGTCTTCGCGCTGAACCCAGACGCCGGGCTTGCTGGCCTTGGCGAGCTGGCGGGCGGTCTCCTTGCCCAAACTTTCTGGCGTGCCGCCGGTGCTCTTCGCCAGCTCAGCGAAAAAAATCACGCGATCCGCGTTCTCCGCCGCCACGATTTTCTCGGCCTCTTCGCTTGGAGTGCGCACGGCGAGGAAACCTGTGTTTGCCTCGCCAACGGCGCCCGCCTGCTTGAGCTTGTCGATCACGGGCACGCGCTCGCGCATGCCGGCCTTGGCCTGATCAAGCGTTGCCGCCGACGCGATGACCGCGGTGGCGCAGAAGGTGGCGAGGAGCAGAGAACGAGATTCGGAAGTCATGGTGACAGCAGGCTAAGAGTTCAGGGAGTGGTCGCGCCGGAAGGCGCGGGAAGAGCGTCGGTGTTCACGGTGGCCGAGTCGCCGTAAATATCGGCAAGCGCGTTGGCGACTGCCTTTTCCATCTTCACGTTCACGTCGACCACGGCATGCACTTGGATCGGGTCCATCGAGACATGAATGCAGCCGGCAAAGCCGAAAGGCAGGATGCAGAGCGGAAGCAGACGCGACATGAGAGAGAGGTTCGGGATTCGACCCGGACTGGCAACCAATGTTTCCCCCGCTATTCGAAGCGGAAGGAAAAGCCCGAGAGATCGTGGTTTAGGCCGAAAGCGAGAAACTCGCTCCATGGCCCGTGAAAGTTGATGTCCAATTTCACCTCCTTCACCAGCTTCCCGCTGGTCGGCTTTCCTACGATATGAATCGCGGCGGTGCGCCCCCGCCCCGCTCCGTCTGGCCTAAAATTCACCTTAAAGGTTTCTATCCGAAGCCCTTC
>CAMLQS010000022.1 GCA_946482165.1 uncultured Verrucomicrobiota bacterium
GCGGCTCCGCCAAGACCTCCACCGGCCGCATCGACCTCTACAAACGCGGCTGCTTCGTCCTCGAGGCCAAGCAATACGCCACCACCAAGACCGAGGCCGCCACTCTCGCCCTCGACCTCGGCGACCCCGACGCCCCCGCCCGCTCCCCCAAGATCGCCCGCGGCACCGCCGCCTGGGACCGCGCCATGCTCGAAGCCCTCGGCCAGGCCGAAAATTACGCCCGCGCCCTCCCCTCCGACGAAGACCCGCCCCCCTTCCTCCTCGTCGTCGACGTCGGCCACGTCTTCGAACTCTACGCCGACTTCACCCAAAAGGGGAAAAACTACCTCCCCTTCCCCGACGCCCGCGCCCACCGCGTCCGCCTCGCCGACCTCGCCCGCCCCGAGCTCCGCGACACCCTCCGCGCCGTCTGGACCGCCCCCCTCTCCCTCGACCCCGCCAAGAAATCCGCCGCCGTCACCCGCGAGGTCGCCGGCTACCTCGCCGAGCTCGCCAAATCCTTCGAGAAACACCACGACCCCAAGCTCGTCGCCGAATTTCTCTCCCGCTGCCTCTTCTGCATGTTCGCCGAGGACGTCGGCCTCCTTCCCAAGGAGAGCTTCCACCAACTCCTCGAATCCGTGAAAGGCGACCCCGGCGCCTTCGTCCCCCTCCTCGAACTCCTCTTCGAGGACATGAACCAGGGCCGCTTCTCCGGCCTCCTCAAAAAGAAACTCCCCTACTTCAACGGCGGCCTCTTCGCCTCCGCCCGCGCCCTCCCCGTCAACGGCACCCAGCTCGGCCTCCTCCGCCGCGCCGCCGCCCTCGAATGGCGCCACGTCGAGCCCGCCATCTTCGGCACCCTCCTCGAACGCGCCCTCCACCCCGAGGAACGCCACAAACTCGGCGCCCACTACACCCCGCGCGCCTACGTCGAGCGCCTCGTCCTTCCGACCGTCATCGAGCCCCTCCGCGAGGAGTGGTCCGCCGTCCGCGTCGCCGCCGTCACCCTCGCCCAGCGCGACACCTCCGCCGACCTCAAGCAGGCCCGCGCCACCGTCCGCGAGTTTCACGACCGACTCTGCGCCGTCCGCGTCCTCGACCCCGCCTGCGGCTCCGGCAACTTCCTCTACGTCGCCCTCGAGCAGATGAAACGCCTCGAAGGCGAGGTCGTCGCCCTCCTCCACGACCTCGGCGACACCGGCACCCTCAACCTCCAGGGCTCCACCGTCGATCCCCACCAGTTCCTCGGCATCGAGATCAACCCCCGCGCCGCCGCCATCGCCGAGCTCGTCCTCTGGATCGGCTACCTCCAATGGCACTTCCGCGTCCACGGCGACGCCATGCCCGCCGAGCCCGTCCTGAAAAAGTTCGACAACATCGAGTGCCGCGACGCCGTCCTCGCCTACGACAAACACGCCTTCGCCAAAGACCCCGCCACGGGAAAAACCCGCTTCGTCTGGGACCGCAAGAGCTACAAAACCGACCCCGTCACCGGCCGCGAAGTCCCCGACGAGGCCCGCGTCCGCCCCCTCGACACCTACGAAAACCCGCGCCCCGCCACCTGGCCGGAGGCCGACTTCATCGTCGGCAATCCGCCCTTTTTGGGCACTAAACGCATGCGGGACGACTTGGGCGACGGCTATGTCGAAACCCTCCGCGAAACGTATTCGAGATCGGTCGAAGACAACGCCGATTTCGTCATGTATTGGTGGCACAAGGCGGCGGAAGAAACACTCGCCGGCCGCTGCCGTCGCTTTGGGCTGATCACCACCAACAGTATTCGCCAAGCCTTCAACCGCCGCGTCGTTCACCAAGCCCTCGAAGCGGGCATCTCACTCCGGTTTGCGATCCCTGACCATCCGTGGGTCGACACCGCGGAGGGTGCGGCCGTCCGGATTGCGATGACCGTAGGTGCGAAATCCTACAATCTCCCCGAGAAAGATGTGCTGCAAGAGACGCCGCCTGATCCCTCCGAATTCCCTGGCGATCTCTACCTGGTCCAAAGCGAAGCCCCTGCCGAAGACGGTTCGGCCGAGATCACGCTGGCGCACCTGAGGGGGCGCATCGGTTCCGGCCTTTCCATCGGTGCCGAGCTGGAAGGCATGAACGCCCTCCAGGCCGGCAAAGGAGTCTGCGGCCTCGGCGTGGCTCTGCACGGCTCGGGTTTCCTTCTGGAGCCTGAAGAAGCGCTGGAGCTGCGGAAACACGGCGCGACCGTGATCAAACCATACCTCGGCGGCGCCGACCTCCTCAGGTCGAAGCGCGAACGCTACATCATCGACTTCTCGTTTCTATCCGAAGAACAAGCGCGTGACACCAATCCGCAGGCGTTCGAGCGCGTCGTAACACATGTGCGCCCGGAGCGGATCGCGAACCGCCGCGAAGCCATCAAAAAACTCTGGTGGAGGTTTGGCTGGGAGAGACCGGAAATCCGAAAGGCGATGATCGGCCTCCACCGCTTCATCGCTACTACCGAGACATCCAAACACCGAGTCTTCCAATTTCTCAGCGGTTCGATTTTGCCCGATCACATGGTCATCGTCGTCGCTTCCGATGATGCCTTTCACCTCGGTGTTCTGAGCAGCCGTATCCACGTCGTCTACTCCCTCGCCGCAGGCGGTCGCCTCGGAGTCGGCAACGATCCCCGTTACAACAAAACCCGCTGCTTCGATCCATTCCTCTTCCCCGACTGCACCGAAAAGCAGAAAGCCAAAATCCGAGCCTTGGGCGAGGAACTCGACGCCCATCGCAAGCGTGCGCAAGCCAAACACAACCTAGGCCTCACGGAGATATACAACGTCGTCGAAAAGCTGCGCGCCGGCGAATCACTCACGGCCAAGGACAAGGCCATTCATGATGCCGCGATGGCATCTACCTTAAAACATCTTCACGAGGAGATCGACGTAGCCGTCGCCGACGCCTACGGCTGGCCCTGGCCGCTCGCCGACGCCGAAATCCTCGAACGCGTCGTCGCCCTCAACGCCGCCCGCGCCGCCGAGGAGGCGCAGGGCCTCGTGCGCTGGCTCCGCCCCGACTACCAAAAACCCCTGCTCGTCCCGTCCGCCCAAACCACCCTCGCCATCGAGACCGGCGGCAAGAAACCCAAGCCCGCCAAGGCATCCGGCGCCAAGCCCCCGGCTCCTCGCTCCAAGCTCACAAAGCTCGCCTGGCCCAAAACCCTCGCCGAGCGCGCCAAGGCGGTGGAGGCCGCCCTCACCGCCGCCGCCGAGCCCGTGACGCCCGCCGAACTCACCAAGCGTTTCGCCCGCGCCAAGCCCGCCGAAGTGAAAGAAATCCTCGAAACCCTCGCCGCCCTCGGCCGCGCCCGCCCCGGCGACGAAAAAGGCACTTTCGTCGCATGATCATCGCCTCCACCCCAAGCCTCTTCTTTCCCGAAGCCCGCTGATAGCATATAATCTCCCTCCATGTTCACCGACCTGCACATCACCGACTTCCGAGGCATCCAAGACCTCAAGCTCTCCGGTTTTAGCCGCGTGAACTTGATCGTGGGCGAAAACAACACGGGCAAAACCACCCTGCTCGAAGCCCTCGCCCTCTGCGCCGCTCCGCAGGAAGCCGGCAATTTGCTGCACTGGTTTCGTCTATCGTCGGGTGTCGGCAACCCAGGCCGCTGGCTTCGGAGAGACGGTGCACACGCCAATTTTTCGCTCATCACCTTAACTGGCACCAAAGACCCAGCTGGCGTCGCTGTTACTGATGACTCGGTGAATCCATTCAAGGGGCCTATGGGACAGCACTTCAAAGAGCTGAACAGCCCAGGGCATGTTAAAATCTGGATTGACCCTCAGCACCCCATGCTCCGCATCCGCACGGTCGCTGTTCAACACCGAGAACCTCAGAATCTCGTGAGCGACTTCTCGACTGCCGTTCGCTCGAAACAGGGCGAGAAAGAACTGGAATCTCTCCTCAACGCTGTAGACGACCGCATCAAGGCTGTGCGCCTCGATTACGCAGGAGACAATCGTCAGCCCTACATTTCCGCCGACATTGGCCTGAGCGAACGCGTTCCGATCTCCCAACTCGGCCAAGGCGTGAACCGCCTCATCGCCATCTTTTGCGAACTGCTCGGCCAAAAACCTGCCATCTGCTTTATCGACGAGATCGAGAACGGTCTTCACCACACGGTGCTCAAGCGCATCTGGCAGGGCATCGCCGAGGTCGCCGAACGCCTCGATATCCAAGTCTTCGCCACCACCCATAGCCGCGAATGTTTGGAAGCCGCTCACGACTGTTTCGAAGAGCGCAAGCAATACGATTTCCGAGTCGTGCAGCTATACCGTGTCCGAGAACAGATCGACGGTCGCGTTCTGGATCGCGAGCACATCGAGGCCGCCGTGAAATCCGAGATCGAGGTGCGCTGATGAAGCCCGTTCTCAAGCAGTCTCCGAAGGTGCTAATCGTCGAGGGCTACAGCGACCTCACGTTTTACGCCGAATTCCTCCAAAAACAGGGAAAGCTTCCCGGCGTTTACATAAAAGACATGGGCGGCCGCGACAATCTGATGATCGAGCTCGAAACGTTCATTAATCCATCGCTCCTCGCTTCCAAGTCCCACATCGCAGTCATATTGGATAACGACGACGCCAGCCCCGACTTTGCCAACCGGGTAAAAAACAAACTCGACGGCATAACCCGTCGTAGCCTGACCGAAGGCCAGTGGACCGAACGCGCGCCCGACGCCAAAGTCGGCTTCTTCGTCGCCCCCGCGCCCGGCGAAATCGGCGAAATCGAAGACCTCGTCTGGCGCGTGATCGCTGATGATCCGGCCCGCGCCGAAGAGGCTCGCTGCGTCGAAAACTACCTCGCTTGCATGAATGCCGGCCCGACGTGCGAGAACCGCCGCATCGCCAAGCGCAAACTCGGCAGCTGGCTGGCCGTGAAGCACGAGGACGACCCCCGCCTCGGCCCCGCCGCCCGCGACCGTAAGATCGATTTCGACGCCCCCGCCCTCGCCCGGCTGAAAGCCTTCTTGAGCGGCTTCTGAGCGAACCGGGCCCCGCTCCCTTGGGCCTCAACCATCCACCACAAGCTCCGCCCGCCGCCCGAGCTCGACGCTCCCGCCGCGCGACGTTGAGTCAGGCTCCCCCGCAGCGCGGCCCCGCAAGACTCCGCAAACACGGCGCAAGACCGGGTAAGCATTCGTATCCGTCCTTCGGCTACAGTGGGCCCATGTCTTCCACCGCGCCCGCCCGCCGCGCCTTTACCCTGATCGAGCTCCTCACGGTGATCGCGATCACGGGCGTGCTGGCAGCGCTCGTCCTTCCGGCCATCGGCGCCTGCCGCGCCCAGGCGCGCAAAATTGGTCCGCGAGGTCTACGGCTTAAAAGCGCGGCTACTTGAACACCCCGGGCTTGCGCTCCCCCAGATTCTTGTCGGACCCGCCGCAGGTCCCCCGTAGAACCAGGGTAAGACCCTCAGTTTTAGGCAAATAAATTGCGTAAATCCACTCCCTGCTTATTACCCAGACCCATGGATGTTCCCGCACCCACGCCTCCTCGGCCCGAGCCTGAGCGCGCCAGCTTGGATGCGACGACGAAAGAGCTGCTCGATCTCAAGGCCGCGCTCGATGAGCACGCCATCGTCGCCATCACCGACCCGCGCGGTCGCATCACCTACGCAAACGACAAATTCTGCGCCATCTCCCAATACTCGCGCGAGGAGCTCATCGGCCAGGACCACCGTATCATCAACTCAGGCCACCACACACCGGAGTTTTTTCGTGAATTGTGGGCCACCATCGGCCGCGGCCATGTCTGGCGCGGCGAGATCAAGAACCGCGCCCGGGACGGCTCCTATTACTGGGTCGACACCACCATCGTCCCCTTCCTCAACGAACACGGAAAACCTCGCGAATACGTCGCCATCCGCGCCGATATCACCCAGCGAAAGCAGGCCGAGGAAGCCCTCCGCGCCTCGACCAAGGAGGTGATCGACCTCAAGGCCGCTCTCGACGAACACGCCATCGTCGCCATCACCGACCCGCGCGGCCGCATCACCCATGTGAACGAGAAATTCTGCGCGATCTCGAAGTATTCGCGCGAGGAGCTGGTCGGCCAAGACCACCGCATCATCAATTCCGGCCACCACCCGCGGGAATTTTTCCGCGACCTTTGGGCGACCATCAGCCGCGGCCATGTCTGGCGGGGCGAGATCAAGAACCGGGCGAAGGACGGATCCTACTACTGGGTCGACACCACCATCGTCCCCTTCCTGAACGAATACGGGAAACCCCGCCAATACGTCGCCATCCGCGCCGACATTACGCAGCGAAAGAAGACCGAGGAAACCAACGCCACGCTCGCGGCCATCGTCGCCTCCTCGCAGGACGCGATCATCAGCCACGACAACGACGGCCGCATCCAGACGTGGAACCACGGCGCGCAATCGGCCTTCGGCTTCTCCGCCGCCGAAATGGTCGGCCGCTCGATCCTCGAACTCGCCCAGCCCGAATCCCGCCCGGCTGAAACGGAACACCTCAACGCGGTGCGCCGCGGCGAGAAGCACCAGCAATACGAGACCGTGCGCATCCACAAGGACGGCAGCCGCGTCAACGTGCTCGTCACGCTTTCCCCCGTGCGCGACGAGACCGGCCGCGTGGTCGGCGTCTCCAACATCGCGCGCGACATCACCGAACGGAAAAAACTCGAGGCCCAGTTCCTCCGCACCCAGCGCATGGAGGCCATCGGCACCGTCGCCGGCGGCGTCGCCCACGACCTGAACAACCTGCTCTCCCCCATGCTGCTCGCCCGCTCCCTGCTGGGCGATCAGCTCAAGAAGCCGGAGGACCGCGAGATCCTCGACACCGTCCACCGCGCCGCCCACCGCGCCGCCGCCATCGTGAAGCAGCTCCTCGCCTTCAGCCGCGGCGAGGAGGGTGAACGCCACCCCGTCGAGGTCTCCCTGCTTTTCCGCGAGATCGTCGGCTTCCTCCGCGAGACCTTCCCCCGCGACATCACCGTCGCGGCCTCCGCCCAGCGCGGCCTCTGGGCCGTCGTCGCCGAGCCCACCCAAATCCACCAGGTGTTGATGAACCTCTGCGTCAACGCGCGGGACGCCATGCCCAAGGGCGGCACGCTATCGATCACCGCGCAGAACGTGGAACTCAGCGCCACCGAGGCGCAGATCAACCCCCGCGCCCACGCCGGCCCCTACGTCCTGATCACCGTCGCCGACAACGGCTCCGGCATACCGCCCCAGATCGTCGAGCGCATCTTCGATCCCTTTTTCACAACCAAGGGTCTCGGCCACGGCACCGGCCTCGGCCTTTCGACCGTCGCCGGCATCGTCAAGGGCCACGCCGGCTTCGTCACCGTCTACAGCGAGCCCGGCGGAGGTTCGGCCTTCAACGTCTACCTGCCGGCCTCCGTGAACGTTCCCTTTGCAAAACCGGAGGAGCCGGTCGACGAAGCCCCCGGCGGAAACCAGGAGCTCATCCTGGTCGTCGACGACGAATTCGCGCTCTCCGCCAGCCTTCGGCAGCTGCTGCTCAAGCGCAACTACCGCGTCCTCGTCGCGTGCAACGGCCGCGAGGGCCTCGCCGCGTTCAAGCAGCACCCCGACGAAATCCGTCTCGTGATCACCGACACGATGATGCCGGTGATGGGCGGCCTGCAGATGACGAAGGAACTGCGCCAGCTCCGCCCCCAGCTGCCAATCATCGCGGCGACCGGACTCGAACAGGAGGAAAAGCGGCGCGAATACCACTCGATGAACGTGCCCGACGTGCTCCTCAAGCCCTGCGACGCCCACGAGCTCCTGAGCACCATCCGTCGCGTCCTCGACCGGCCGCCCCCGGCAGCGTAGACGGCCGGCCCGTTCGCGGAACACCCGCCTTTGCGGGCACGGGACGTGAAATCATTTCGGCGGGACGACGCCCCGCCAAATCAAGCCGGCCGGCCGTGCATCCCGATTCCTTGTCCCGGCTCGCGGAAATCTTGTAACGTTTCGGCCCCGTTTCCTCCAAAGGGAATGAAGCCGCTTCGCGTCCGCGCGGTTTCCTCGATCCGACATGAACACCTCCGCCCCCACGCCGCCCTCGTCCGGATCGGGTTCCGTCTGCCCGCGTTGCCATCGCGCGATTCCGATCGGCGCCCTCGGCGGAGCCTGTCCCGCCTGCCTCCTCGCGGCAGGCTTTCTCTCTGAAACCGCCGCTCCCGCCCCAAGCCACGACGAGCCGCCGCCCTTGATCGCCGAACTGGCCCCGGAGTTCCCCGCCCTCGAACTTCTTGAACTGCTTGGCCGCGGCGGCATGGGCGCCGTCTACAAAGCCCGCCAACGCGACCTCGACCGCTTCGTCGCGCTCAAAATTCTGCGCGCCGGCCTCGACGCCGACCCCACTTTCGCCGCGCGCTTCGCCGACGAGGCCCGCGCCCTGGCCCGGCTCAACCATCCCGGCATCGTCACTCTTCACGAGTTCGGACGCACCCCCGCCGGCCGCTACTTCATCGTCATGGAGTTCGTCGACGGGATGAATCTCCGCCAACTCCTCGCCGCCGGCCGCATCGCCCCGCGCGAAGCCCTCGCCATCGTGCCGCCGCTCTGCGACGCGCTTCAATACGCGCATGATCGCGGCCTCGTCCATCGCGACATAAAGCCCGACAACATCCTGATCGACCGTCTCGGACGCGTGAAGATCGCCGACTTCGGGCTCGCCCGCCTCGCGAGTTTTCCCTCCGAGCCGGCCGGCGAGATCGCCGGCACGCCGGCCTACATGGCCCCCGAGCAACACACGCGACCCGCGAGCGTCGACCACCGCGCCGACATCTACGCGCTGGGCGTCGTGCTCTATCAGATGCTCACCGGCGAACTCCCCGCGCCCGGCGAACTCCAGCCGCCCTCCCGCCGTGTGCAAATCGACGTCCGCCTCGACGAGATCGTCCTCCGCGCGCTCGAAACCGATCCGGCCCTTCGCTACGCCGCCGCGGACAAATTCAAAACCGAGCTGGAGACCGTCTCCGCCTCCGCGCCCGTGGTCGCCCCCGTCGTCGTCAACCGCGACCGCCCGTCCCCATGGCTTGGATTCCTCCTGCTCTTCGGCGCTCTCGGCGCGCTTCTGCTCGCCACCGCCGGTCGGCTGCCGGCGCGCGTCGCCAGCCACTTCGACGGAGAGGGGCGCGCCGACGGATGGACGTCCCGCACGGCTTACCTCGTGACCGCGGCCGCCGTCCCCCTCGCTCTCGGCGCGCTCTTCGCCAGCCTCCCCCTGATTTTCCGGAAGCTGCCCGCCCGCCACATCAACCTGCCCCATCGGGACTATTGGCTCTCCCCGGAACGCAAGTCGGCCACCATCGCAACGCTCGGCCGGTGGATGGCCGCGCCCGCCTGCATGCTGGTCGTGTTCTTCGCCGAACTGCATCTCGCCACGCTGTTCGCCAACCAAATGGAACCGCCGCGCCTCTCCGGCGGCCTCCTGCTAAGCGCCACCATCGGCCTTCTGATCGCCTTGATGGCCTGGGTCGCCGGCTTCGTTCTGCGCTTCTCCGACCCGAAAGCCGGCCCCGCCGGGCTCCGCCGCCAATCCCTCGCCTTCGTCGCGGCGTGCGCGCTTTCCCTGCTCTTGCCCGCCCTTCTCTTCGCCGATGCCTGGCGCCGCTTGCCGGAAAAGCCGGGCCGCCGCGAAGAAGCCCCGCCGTCCAGCCCGATCACGGTGATGGTGCGGGGCGAAGTCGCGCGTCCCGGCCTGTATCCACTTCGCCCCGACGCGACGCTGATCGACGCCGTCGCCGCCGCCGGCGGCTGGGCTTCCCGAGGGGATCAGAGCGCCATCCTCGTCACCCCGCCCGGCTCCGGCCGCCCCGAAGTCCACGACCTCGGCGCCATCCTGCACGGCGAAGCCATCAACCCCGGCCTCGCCGCCGGCGCCACCATTTTCGTTCCCGCCCGCAACCGATAAACCCGTCTTCCGACCATGACCGCCTATCCGCTCCTCCAGATTCTCCTCTACCTTTCGCTCCTGCTGGCTCCGCCCGACGCCACCCGCGTCACCATCACCGGCCCGACACCCGCCGAAACGCTGGAGTTGCGCATCACGGTCGACGGATGGGTCGTCGCGCGCGACGGCGCCGAGTCGCGAATTTCCCTGTCCGAAGGCCGCTTGCTCGAACGGAAGGGCGCCAAATACGAATCCACCGACCTCACCGACCATATCGCGCCCGTCAAAGGCCACGACTGGACCGCCGCCCCGAAGCTCACGCTCGCCGGCCTTACGACCGTGGAGAAGACCGACACCGGTTTCGTGTTTCGCCTGAACGATGAAACCGGAGCCGACGCGCGAGCCTACACCGTCACCTATCACCGTCCCGCTCCGGTCGATTCAGCCACGACAATTTCCATCAATGTCATCGGCGCAGTGAACAAGCCCGGCGCCTATCAGGTTCCTAAAAACACCAGCCTGCTTCAGGCCATCGCGACCGCAGGGGGGATGACACGGTTATCCCATAGAAAGCAGGTTCGCATCACGCGCGGTGCCGCCGGAGAGCAACCCACCACTTACGTTTTCGATGTCGCCAAAATGATCGCGGAAGGGCGCGGAGCCCCCGAGCTGCAGGACCACGACACGATCTTCGTCCCGGAAATCATCTTTTGACCGCCTCCTTCGTCACCACCCGTTGGACGCTCGTCCTCGACGCCGGGCGGCACGCGCGGGCGGACGCAGACACGGTCTCCGCCCGCGCCTTGGCCGATCTCTGCGCCGCCTACCGGCCGCCGCTCCTCGGCCACGCGCTGCGGCGCGGGCTTTCCCAAACGGACGCGGACGACGCGGTGCAGGGCTTCTTCGCCCGCCTCCTCCGCCTCGAATCCCTCGCCACGCTTCGTCCGCGCTCCGTCTGTTTCCGCGCCTGGCTGCTCGCGGCCTTCAACCACCACCTTGCCGATCTCCGCGACCACGCCCGCGCGGCGCGCCGCGATGTCCGGCTCGAGGCCCCGCTCGATGACGCCGTGCTCGCCGCGACTCGCGAACCCTCGCCCGACCGAGCCTTTGATCGCGCCTGGGCGCTCACGCTTCTGCAAACCGTCGCGGACCGCCTTCGGGCCGAGCAGCCGCCGGAACGCGCGCCCACCTTTGATTTGCTCCTGCCCGCCCTCGCGGGCCGCGGCGGCGCCGAGACCTCGCACGCCGAACTCGCCGTCCGGCTTGGCGTCTCCGAGCCGGCGCTTCGCGTCACGCTGCATCGCCTGCGCCACCGTTTCCGCGCCGTCCTGCGCGAAGAAATCGCCCACACCGTCGGCAATTCAGCCGACGTCGACTCCGAGTTGAGGCATTTGTTTTCCGCGCTGGAAAGTCCCTGATGCCCCATGGCACGGACACCCGCCCGCCCAGGGGCTTGTGGCGCTGTAGGCCAGACCGCTGGTCTGGCTGCCGGGGATTGCGCCCCTCTTTCGGAAGCCCGACCAACGGTCGGGCCTGCATCAAAAGAAAGGCGCGCCGATTATCGGCGCGCCTCGGTGGCAAACGGTCCGCAAGCGGACGCGTTGCCCGGTGGACGTGTCGCTTACTTCGCGGCGACGGCCGCCTTCACCAGCTCGACGAAGCTGCGGGACTCGAGGGAGGCGCCGCCGATCAGGCCGCCGTCGATGTCCTTCTGGGCGAGGAGCTCGGGGGCGTTCTGCGGCTTCATGGAGCCGCCGTAGAGGATGCGCACCTTCTGCGCGACGGCGTCGCCGAAGAGCTTCACCAGGAGCGAGCGGATAAACGCATGCACTTCCTGCGCCTGCTCGGTGGTGGCGACCTTGCCGGTGCCGATGGCCCAGACGGGCTCGTAGGCGATGACGACGCTCGTCGCGAGGTCCTTGGAGACGCCCTCGAGGCCGGCCTCGAGCTGGGTCTGCACAACCTTGAGCGTGCTGCCGGCCTCGCGCTCGGCGAGGGTCTCGCCGACGCAGAGGATGGGCTTCAGCTGCGACTTCAGCGCGGCGAGCACCTTCTGGTTGATGAAGGTGTCGGTCTCGCCGAAGTAGCTGCGGCGCTCGCTGTGTCCAAGGATGACGTGCGAGACGAAGAGGGCGCGGAGCATGCCGGCGGAGATCTCGCCGGTGTAGGCGCCGGAGGCCTCGGGATGCATGTTTTGGGCGCCGAGCTTGACGGTGGAGCCGTCGAGCTTGGTCGCGGCGCTTTCGAGGCCGGTGAAGGGCGGGCACACGACGACGTCGACGTCGTTCTGTTTGCCGACCTCCGAGACGATGTCGGCCACGAGGGTCGCGCCGTCGGCGGCGGTCTTGTTCATCTTCCAGTTGCCGGCGATGAGTTTTTTGCGGAGGGACATTTGAAGAAAGGGAGGAGGGAGGAGACCTGAGAGCTGAAGAGAAGCAGAGGAAGGGCTGGGCGCCGGAACCGGAATCCTTTTCAGGTCTCAGGTTTCAACGCTTCAGCCCTCGTTTTGGAAAGCTCAGCTTTCCAAAAACACGACGCCGGGGAGGGCCTTGCCTTCGAGGAACTCGAGGGAGGCGCCGCCGCCGGTGGAGCAGTGGGTGACCTTCTTGTGAACGCCGAACTTCTTGGCGGCCGTGGCGGTGTCGCCGCCGCCGACAACGGTCGTGGCGCCCTTGGCGGTGGCCTCGGCGATGGCGTCGGCCATGGCCTTGGTCGCGGTGGCGAAGATATCGAACTCGAACACGCCCGCGGGGCCGTTCCAGACGATGGTCTTCGATTCGAGGATGGCCTTGCGGTAGAGCTCGATGCTCTTCGGGCCGGCGTCGAAGCCTTCCCAACCGTCGGGGATGCCGCTCTCCATCGTGGCCGGCTGGGTCTCGGAGTCGGCGGCGAACTTGTTCCCGCAGACGAAGTCGATCGGGAAGATCAGCTCCACGCCCTTGGCCTTCGCCTTGGCCTCGAGCTCCGCGACGATCTCGGCGCCGGCCTTGTCGTAGAGGGACGAGCCGATCTTCATGCCGCGATTCACCTTGTGGAAGGTGTAGGCCATGCCGCCGCCGATGATGACCTTGTCGGCCTTGTCGAGGAGGTTGTTGATGAGGGGGATCTTGTCCGCGATCTTCGCGCCGCCGAGGATGGCGAGCAGCGGACGGTCGGGAGCCTCGAGCACCTTGTTGAAGGCCTTGAGCTCGGCTTCCATGAGGAAACCGGCGGCCTTCTGCGGGAGGGCGACGCCGACCATCGAGGAGTGCGCGCGGTGGGCGGTGCCGAAGGCGTCGTTGACGAACACGTCGCCGAGCTTCGTCAGCGAGGCGCGGAAGGCGGCGACGGCGGCCGGATCGGCCTTCTTGGAAGTGCCGTCCTCAAGCTTCACCTTGCCCTCTTCCTCGATGTGGAAGCGGAGGTTTTCGAGGAGGACGACCTCGCCGGCGGCGAGGTTCGCGCAGGCGGATTCGACGGAGGCGCCGACGCAGTCGTCCAGGAACTTCACGGGCTTGCCGAGGAGCTTGGACAACTCGTCCGCGACGGGCTTGAGCGAGAACTTGGCGATGCGCTGGCCGTCCGGGCGGCCGAGGTGCGACATGAGGACCACCGAGGCGCCCTGCTCAAGGGCGTATTGGATCGTGGGCAGCGCGGCGGTGATGCGCGCGGTGTTCGTGATGGCGCCGGTCACCTTGTCCTGCGGGACGTTGAAGTCGACGCGCATGAGGACGCGTTTGCCGGAGAGGGAAAGGTCGCGGATGGATTTGAACTTGGCCATGATGGGAGGCGAAAAAAATTAAACCACGGAGAGCACGGAGTTCACGGAGAGGCTGAAAATTAGCCTCCGTGTTCTCCGTGTCCTCCGTGGTTTATATTAAGAGTGAACGAACTCGGGCTTAGAGGGCGGCGGCGATCTTCTTGGTGAGATCGACGACGCGGTTGGAGTAGCCCCACTCGTTGTCATACCAAGACACGAGCTTGAAGAACTTCGAGTTGAGCTCGATGGAGGAGCCGGCGTCGTAGATCGAGGAGCGCTTGTCGTGGATGAAGTCGGTCGAAACGACCTCTTCGTCGGTGTAGCCGAGGATGCCGGAGAGGTAGGTCTCGGACGCCTTTTTGAGGGCGGCGTTGATCTCCTTGAGGGACGTTTCCTTGGTGGTCTTGAAGGTGAGGTCGACGACCGAGACGGTCGGGGTCGGCACGCGGAAGGCCATGCCGGTGAGCTTGCCCTTCACCTCGGGGCACACGAGAGCGACGGCCTTGGCGGCGCCGGTGGCGGAGGGGATGATGTTCTGCGCGGCGGTGCGGCCGCCCTTCCAGTCTTTCTTGGAGGGGCCGTCCACGGTCTTCTGGGTGGCGGTGTAGGCGTGCACGGTGGTGAGCAGGCCTTCCTCGAGACCGAAGCCTTCCTTGAGGAGCACGGAGACGAGCGGCGCGAGGCAGTTCGTGGTGCAGGAGGCGTTGGAGATGATGCTGTGCTTGGAGACGTCGAGCTTGTCGTCGTTAACACCCATGACGACGGTGATGTCCTCGCCCTTCGCGGGGGCGGAGATGATGACCTTCTTGGCGCCGGCGGTGATGTGGCCCTTGGCCTTCTCGGCCTCGGTGAAGAGACCGGTGGACTCGATGACGAGGTCGACGCCCAGCTTGGCCCAGGGGAGCTCGGCGGGGGACTTGGCGGAAACGACGAGGATGTCGCGGCCGTTGATCACGAGGACGTCGTCCTCGGCCTTTTCGGGGGACGACTTCTTGGAGGACACGGTGCCCTGGAACTTGCCCTGGGTGGAGTCATACTTGACCAGATAGGCAAGATTGTCCGCGGGAACGATGTCGCCAACGGCCACGACATCCAGCGTGGTGCCGAGAAGGCCCTGCTCGACGAGGGCGCGGAAGACGAGGCGGCCGATGCGGCCGAAACCATTGATAGCGACTTTGATAGCCATGATAGGGCTCCGTGTGTGGTGTTTGTTTGCTTTGTGGTGAAGGGCGTCGGGTAGACGCGGAGAGAATCAGAAAAGAAGCCGCCAAGCCGGGAACGCAAGGGTTTTGGCGGCGCAGGACTTGGCCGGGACTGCGCGGGCTTTGCGCGCGGCGTCGATGAACAATCGGTGCGCAGGGAAACGCGCGGGCGCCAGGCGCGGGCCGCGCCTACTCCCTACTCCGCGAGCCAAAGGCCGCAGCCAAGCGCGGGCACCAAGAGCTGCGCCGTCACCCGCTGCGCCCCGGCCGGCCGGTCCGGAGCCAGGAAACGCTCGTGGTCGGCGAGCTGGCGCCACGAAAGCGCGGCCCATTCGCCAAGCGGCAGTATCACGTCGCCCAAGGTGGGGTTTAGCGCGAGGAGCAGGCGCCGCGGACCCTGGCTGAGGTCCGCGTTATAGATCACGGCGGCGGCGCTGGAGCCCTCGGCCCAAACAAACTGGAAGAAGCCTTCGCTCGCCCGCGAAAAGTGCCGCATCAGCTTGCCGGTTTCGGAGCGGCGAAACGCGATCCAGTCCGCAAAGTAGGCGTGCGTGGACGGAAACCGATGGATGCGCGCGTAATCGAGGGCGTTTAAATCGCCGCGCTGGTAGGTGTTGTTCACCCCGTGCTTGGACTTCAGGAAATCCTGGCCTTCGCAAAGCATGGGGATGCCGATGGAGCCGAACAGGATCGCCGCCATGAGGTGCGTGCGCTGCCGGTCGTTCTGCGTCGGGTGGTGGCCGTTGCGGCCGGGATTCTCGGTGATGACGTCGATCCAGCAACGGTCGTCGTGCGACTCGGTGTAGTTCACCGTCTGCGCCGGCCACTTGGCATAATACCAGGGCGAGCCCTTGAGGAAATACTCCAGGGTCTCGCGCGCCGCCGCGCCGCGGACGTAGTCGCGAAGGAAGTTTCTGTATCCGTCGTTCCACGACGCCCAGCCGGTGTCGCGCAGCTCCCCCGCGGCGTGCCCGCGGAAGCTCCAGGGCTCGGCGATCAGGATCACGTCCGGCTTCACGCGTTTCAGGGCCGTCTCCACGTCCTTCAACACCGGCACGCCGACCAGATCCGCAAGGTCGAAGCGGAAGCCGTCCACGCCGTAGATTTCGAGCCAGTGCGCGCAGCTGTCGACGATGAGACGCTTCATCATCGCGGCCGAGCAGCGCGTGTCGTTGCCGCAGCCGCTCCAGTTCGAGAGCTCCCCGGCGGCGTCCTGCTCGAAGTAGTAGAGCTTGTCCAAAAGCATCAGGTGCGCGGGCTCGCCGACATGGTTGTAGACCACGTCCACCACGACCGCGATGCCGCGCGCATGGAAGGCGCGCACGAGTTCCTGCAACTCACGCACACCCGAAGCCGCTTCGGACCGCGAGGCGTAGGCGCTCGAGGGGGCGAAGAAATTCGCGGTCATGTAGCCCCAGTGATACTCGGCGCGGCTGCGGTTATCAAATTCCTGCAAGGGCTGGAGCTCCACGCAGTTCACGCCGAGCCGGGTGAGATAAAAATCGTCGCTCTCGACCCACTTGCGCAGGCCCTCGAAGCCGCGACGTTCGTTTTCGTCCGCATCCACCGGCGCCTGCGCGGCCAGATCGCGCACATGCGCCTCGCAAATCACCAAGTCGTGCCAGGCGGGGGTCTTGAAACCTCGCCTGGTCGAAATTCCATCGAGCCGCGATCGGTCTAAAATGATCCCGGGGCCTTCCCGCCCGACCGCCGCAAGCGCATAGGGATCGAGTATCTTTCGCTTCGGGTCGAACGTTCCGAACGCGTCGCGCGGCCCGTCGACTTGATACCAGTAAAACCAGCCGTGGAGATTATCTTCGAGCGTGATCTCCCAGACTCCGGCGGATCCTTCCGCGTCCGCGCGGCGCGCGAGCCGGTAGCGATGCGGCTTATCCTGCTCGGCAAGCGCCGCGCACACCGCGAGCTCGACCGATTTCGCCCGCGGCGCGAAGAGACGGAACACGGTTCCATCGTTCCGCGGATACACCCCGAGGGGCAACTCGGTCGCCAATTCGAAAAAAAACGCCCCCGGCCGCAACGGAACCTGCTCGCCCGCATGGCCCTCCGCCCAGCGCACGGTAAGGCTCGCCGAGAGATCCGCCGGAGCCTCGAGCTCGAAGCCGAACAGGTGGCATCCCGTCCGCTCGGGATCGATCACCCGGTTCAAATTGCCATCGGGATCGCGCTCCACCCCGGGGGCATCCCACGGCACCGGCAACCATTGATGCTTCCCGGTCACGAACTTGAAGCGTCGGCCGCCCGCCAGCACCGTCTCCGCCGGTCCCGTCCAGGTGAGGACCGGGCGCCCGGCCAACACGCGCGGCCTCATCGCCCACTCCACCAATTCGCCGCCGCGCCAGCCGTTGAACTCACCCGCGACGTGCACCGTCTCGCGCTCCAAATCGAGGTCGGGCACCAATGCGGGGTCGAAGACGAACTCGATCACGCCCTCCCTCGGGAAATGGTAGCCGGCCCGCAGTCCGAAACGCGCCGTCGCCTGACGCTCCAAACGTCGCATCCGAAACGCGCCGCCCGCGATCACGAACACCGGGACGCTGCGTCCCCGCCAGTCGTGGCGAAGCTCGATCACGCCGCGGGTGGGCGATTCGAGCGTTGCGGAGACGAGCGTGTTTGCGCGGGAAGCCATTGCGACGCCCTAGCATTCGCCGCGCCGCACGCCGCACAAGCGCGAAGCCGCGCGCCCATCCCGCGCCGACGCTCGACATTCCCGCCCGCCCGCGCAGAGGTTCCGGCCGTTCCCCATGTCCATCGGTCCTCCTTCCGAAAAAACCCTCGTCGCCCTCTCGGGAGGCGTCGACAGCTCCGTCGCCGCGCTGCTCCTGCGCGACGCCGGCGCGCCGATCGAGGCGGCCTACATGAAAAACTGGATCAACGAGGACAACATTCTCGGCGACTGCCCGTGGGAACAGGACATCGCGGACGCCCGCCGTGTCGCCGACCAGCTCGGCATCCCCTTTCGCGTCGTGAACCTCATGGAGGAATACCGCGACAAGGTCGTCGCGTATCTGCTCGAAGGATACACACGCGGGTTGACGCCCAATCCCGACGTGATGTGCAACCGCGAGATCAAGTTCGGCGTGCTCCGGCAATGGGCGCTCGACCACGGATTCTCCGCCGTCGCCACCGGCCATTACGCCCGGCGCGCCCCCCTTCCCCACCCCGCGGGCGCCTGGTCGCTTGTCGAGGGCGCCGACCCGAACAAAGACCAGTCCTACTTTCTCGCCATGCTCTCCCAGGAGCAGCTTCGCGACGCGCGTTTTCCCGTTGGCGAACTGCTCAAGCCCGAGCTGCGCGCGCTCGCCCGCCGGGCCGGGCTCGCCACCGCGGACAAGAAAGACAGCCAGGGCATCTGCTTCATCGGCCAGGTGAAGATGGCGGATTTTCTCCGCGCCTATGTGCCTGACGCGCCCGGTCCGATCCTGCGCGCCGAGGACGGACGCGTTCTGGGCGAACATAAGGGGCTTCACTTTTTCACCCTCGGTCAGCGCAAAGGCATCGGCGTGCCCAGCAACACCGACGGCAAAGCCTATGTCGTCGTGGGCAAGCGCGCCGCCGACCGCGCCTTGCTCGTCTCCTTCGACGGCGGCGAAGCGCCCGGCCTGTTCTCCCGCGAGGCCGCGATCCATGGCCTGCGTTGGAACACGCCCGCACCGCCGACTCCCGCGGAGGGCGCGCTCCCGCTCGAAGGCCGCGTGCGCTACCGCGACCCTCGCGTGCGGATGAGCTTCGAGATGACCGGACCGGATACCGCGCGCGTCGTCTTCGCCGAACCCCAGCGCGGCCTCGCCTCGGGCCAGATCCTCGCCATCCACGACGGACCCCGTCTGCTCGGCGGCGGCGTTTACCTCTGATTTCGACGAATCGCGCGAGAATCGCGACCTGTGGGCCCGACGGTCGGGCCTACATCGGAGCGGCGTTTCTATTCGTTTGAATGGGAGATGGACTCAACGTCCGGACTTGCAGAGATCCCTCGCCGCGCGCCTCGCTTCGCGGAAAACCCCCGCCGGAGGCGACCAGCCCGACCTCGCGCCAAAGCGCAATCTCAGCAGCCGGGCTCGCGCGACGCGGGCGCTTTCTCTCGCCGCATTGGTCGCCGCGGATGCCTGCTGCTCCGCACGATCCAAGCGCGCGAGCCAGCGGGACGCCTCGATCCGCACGGGATCGCGCCGATCCGACGCGGCGCGGCGACTGCGCCAGCCCATCCACCAGGAACGGCCGACGCGGCGCCATAAGACTATGCTTCCCGACAGAAGACCGAGTCCAAGCGCGATGCCCGCGAAACGTGGAAAATCCCAGGGCGAGCGCAGCCAGGTCACCACCGCGCGAAGATAGTCCTCCACGGCTTTTCGGCCTGACTGGATCAGGCCGCTCACGCTTTCCTTCGTCTCCCGCAACAATTCGCGCTGCAAGCTGCGGTCAAAATTGACGATGCGGCGATACCAGAAGATCCGCAGCCCATCGATCCGTGCGCCCCAGCCGCTGTCCTGCACCAGACGTGAAGCGCCCCCGCGCGCAGCCGCGTTCGGCGAAGGGGTGATCTCCGATCCCGGAGTGGCGTCGGCGCGCAACCAAGACCCCAGCTCTTCGTCCCATATCTCCGCCCAGGCATGGGCGTCGGAGTTGCGCACCGTGATACTTCCGCTCGTCGCGTTCCACGAGCCGCCTTTGAAGCCGGTGACGAGCCGCGCCGGCACCCCCGCCGCGCGGGCGAGCATGACCAGGCTGCCGGCGAAAAGCTCACAGTGGCCCGGCTCCGTCGAATCCATCCACCGGATAAGCGGGTCTCCGTCCCCCGGCTCCAGGCGCATGCTCAAGCTGTAGGAATGTCGCGCCTGCAACCACGCGCCGGCGCGGCGCGCGAAATCGCCGCCCCCCGCCCCCGCCCCGCCGATCTCCTCCGCCCACTTCTCCAATATTTCACGGTCGGCTTCCCGAGGCAGCCCGAGCTCGAGAAACGTCACCGCCTTCGAATCCGAATCCTCACCGCTTTCCGCGCCATCTTCGGGGGAGGAATCAGGCCGCGGGAACTGGTTGTATCGCAGGACGTGTCCGGCGGCGAAACGACGATCCCGAAGAATGCCGTCCGTATCCATGCCATGGACACGATAGGCGACCATCTTTGCCGGCTCCGACGGCAACACGCACAACCGCAGCGGCCTGCTTTGTTGCAAGGCTTGCGGCTCGCCGAAGGTCATCCGGCCAAAGGCGCCCATCAGCGGGAGGTATTTGCTCACGCCCGGCTGAAAATAAACCGTCCACACCGTGTCGTCCTGCACCGTCGAGCTGCCGTCGTGCATCGGGGATTTGTCCCGGTTTATAACGAAGGTGCCCTTGAGCGTGGGCGACATGCGGAACCCCTCGCTCGAATACTCGTCCAGGACGACCATGCGCCAGTAGGGCTCGGCGGGCACCGCCGCAGGGTCGCTCACATCGATCATCACCGCCACCGAGGTATCCTGCTGGATATTGACCACCTCTTGGAAATTCACCGTGTCGGAAAACCCGGTGCGGGTGGATTTGGTGATGAGGCGGTCCAGGAAAAAGTCGTTGCTGATCTCGAAACGCGGCAGCGCCATGAAGAGCACCGCCGACAAACCCACCACCCCGGTGAAAAGCGCCGCCGCCAGCGCAACGACTCGCAGGTCCATCACCTGCCTGACTCGCCGTCCGAGTTCACGCCATTTGACGCGTTCCCAACCGGCGTCCTCCGCCGGCAGCCGGGCCTCGGCGGAATCTTTTTTGGCCGGCGGGCCGTCGGAACGCGCGTTAGAAAGCGTAACGGCAAGAAGCATCCCGAGCGCAGCCGCGGTAAACAGGAGAATCTGCGCGACGAAGGCGATCGATACGGTATACACGCCCGTGACGACGACGAGGAACAACGCGAGCAGGATAAGCTGCAGATCCTCCCGTCGGCGCCGAGGCGCCACGCAACGGTAGCACAGCAACATCAGGTCGAGACGGACCATCGCCGACAACGGCTCCCGCGAGCTCCACATATCGAAGGCGAAAAGCGCCACGATCACCGGGAACGCGAGCAGGTGGAACACCGTGGGCAAGGCGAGCGAGAGCCGCGGGAACAAAGTGAAAACCGGCACCGTGGCGGTGAGAAACACGAGCGTGAGCAGCGCATCCACCTCCATGTAGAACACCGTCCAGGCCGAGAGCAGCCCGATAAGGCCGCCCAGAAACCAGCGCAGCTGGCGGAGCTCGACGAGACTAAGCTGTGGCCGCTGGTATTCCATCGAGAAAGGCGGCCACGCCGCGTGCTCCCTGGGGTTCGATTCGCAAGACGCGCCGGGAGGCCTCGCCGCGAGGGCCATCCGCGCCCGCGCGCGCGGGCCGCTCGACCGGCTCCAGCAAAGCGAGCCGATCAAGAAAGAGCTCCACGTCCCTCAACCGGCGCACGGTCTGGGGCGGCTCATCGTCGATCCACACCGCACGGAGACGTTCGAGCTTGAAAAGATCCTCCGCGAGCGTCGCCGCCAGCCCCATTGCGAGCTCGAACTGCTCGGGCTTCGACCACACCGCGGCGTCGCTCTCCACGTGAAGGACAAACCCCTCGACGCCTTCGGCGGAGAACTGCCTCACCAAAATCTGGCGCAGACGCGCGCTGGCCTTCCAGTGCACCAAGCGCGGCGAATCCCCCGGCGCATAACGTCGCAATGCGAGCAAATCGCCGCCGTGCCCCGCGCGATTGACCGCGCCTTGGCTGGGCGTCGTCCGCCAAGCCTGGCCCACCATATGGCGCCGATACTCGACGGGGGCGGGCCAGACCAAAACCTCGCGCATGAGTTCGGAAGCGACCGATTTTTGAAGAAAGCCGAAGGGAAAAAGAGAGCCCACCGTCCGCAGGCCGACCCGCAACCGGCCACGGCGGGCCGCCTTCACCGGCCACTCGAGACGCGTGCTCGTGAGCGGATCGAGCCGGATCGAAAGGTGACGTCGGCCCTTCTCTTCGCCGGCTACCACGTCGAACCACAAACCATAGGTCGGCAGAACCGTCTTGGTGTTGCGCAACTCGAGCGCGACCGTTTGCGCCTGCCCCGCTCGCCAAGGCCCCGCCGCATGCAGCCTCCAGCCAACGCCGCGGAGATTCAACCAGGACATCACCCCGCTCAGAATGAGACAGGAAAGCAGAAGCGACAGCGTGATGAAGAGAATGTTGTTGGATGTGTTGTAAGCCGCCGTGCCGATGCCCAGCGATACCGCCACGAGCAGCACACCCGTCAACGTGGGCACGATGCGGTGCCCGCGCGGTGGATACAACAGAGCCCAGAGCAGGGCGCGCCAGCGATACACCCGCCGACGGCGCGAGGCCGCCCACGGTCCCTGCCACTCGGTCGCGCCCGGCACCGGCGGCTCGTCCGGCACCGACGCGGAAGCTATCGAGACCGGCGTTGGCATGACGGCGGACAAAGCCGAGAACTTCGATGGGGGTTCCGTCGCCATGACGAGCCGCGGTCGGGATCGTGAAAACGCAAGCCGTCCCTCAGGCCGGCGCGGGAATCGCCGCGAGGATGCGCTTCAGGGCGGCGGCGACCAGACGCCTCTCCTCCATGCCGTCCGCCGCCGGGCGAAGAAGAGTGAGACGATGCGCGAGCACGGGGCCGGCGAGCGCCTGCACGTCCTCGGGAACCACGAAATCACGGCCATCAAGCAGAGCGCGCGCTTGGACGGCGTGCTTCAGCGCGAGACCGCCACGAACCGAGACTCCCGCACGGAACTCCGCCTCCGTGCGGGTGGCCCCAACGAGGCGCAGGATGTAATCGAGGACGGTGTCCTCGATAAAGACATGAACCGCAAGCGACTGGAGTTGCAGGATGTCGGTTCGCGTGACGACTGCCTCGAGCGCGATCGCATCGTAGCCGCTGCGTGCGCTGCGCAGAATCTCAAGCTCATCCGCCGGCTGCGGGTAGCCCATGTGCAGCCGCATGAGAAACCGGTCCATCTGGCTTTCGGGCAGAGGGAACGTGCCCTCGTAATCCACCGGATTTTGCGTCGCAAAAACCATGAAAGGCGCTCCCACCGAGTGAGCCTGTCCGTCGACCGTGACCTTTCCGCGATCCATGACCTCGAGCAACGACGACTGGGTTTTCGGGGTGGCGCGGTTGATTTCGTCGGCGAGCACGATATTCGCGAAAACCGGGCCTTTCTTAAACACGAACTCCTTCACCGTGTCGTCGTAGATCGCAACGCCGGTGACATCGCTCGGCAAAAGATCGCTGGTGAACTGAACGCGCGAAAAAACGCAGTCCATCGAACGGGCCAAAGCGTAGGCGAGCGTCGTCTTTCCCACGCCCGGCAGATCCTCGATCAAGACGTGGCCGCCGGCGACGAGCGCGGTCAGCACATGATCGATGACGGCGTCCTTGCCCTTGATACTGCCGCGCATGCAGGCGCGGAGTTTTTGCAGGGTTTCGCGTGCGGCCGTCACCTGCGGGGCGGAAAAAAAATCGCTCATGGGTGGTTGGAGAACCATGCGTGAGGCATTTGCATGCGTCAACGAGCCGGACCGCTTCGGTCAGAAAAATCCCCGGTGCCGGCAGACATCGGGGATGGAGCTCGGATCGAAGGGAATGCTGATTCTATTTAGCGTTCACGATGAGCCTAATGATCGAAGGCCGGAAGGTCCGGGGAGCGCGCCCGTCCCGGGTGCCGTGCGAGACGCAGGCGCTCCCCGGACCATAAGGATCAACTTGAACGCACATCGGCCTAAGTGGCGGGAGGCGGAGGCGGGGGCTCCTCCCGGGAGGCCGGCGCGCCTTCAGGCGGCGGCTTCGCCTGATCGGATGGCGCACGTTCGCGCTCGCGATCCCGGTCGCGCTCGCCGCCTTCGGAGCGCCGCCGCTGCCGCTCTTCCATGATAGTCTTCATGCGAGCCTTTTGGGCTTCCTTGAGCACGTTGAACTTTTCCCGCTGGGCGTCGGTAAGCTCCGCGGTGACGGCCGCATTCATGGCCTCGATCACTCCGCCGCTCTGCTTCATGCTCTCCTGTCGCAGCACGCGCAACTCGTCGCCGGCCTTCTTGATGATCGGTTCGATCGCGGCGCGCTGTTGTTCGCTCAGCCCGAGCTCCGACGTGAGCCGGCGCATCACGCTCGGGCCAAAGCCCTCCGGACCGCCAGGCGGACGCCCATGACCGTAAAACTGTTTCGCCGCGACGCCACCGACGACCACGCCGCAAGCGAAGATAGCGACAATGAGAAGCGTGCCCTTGAGATTGCGGTTCATCATGAGGACTGAACGGCCACGAGGTAATCGCCAACCGGATCCAGGTAGGCATCGGCAGTAGCCGCGGCGTCGCTCGAACGAGCTTCCGCGGTCGCCGGCACGACGCCCCAGACGGCAAACGCGAAGGCGCAGGCGCCGGCGAGGCCCAAGGCGCGGGCGGCGAGCCGGTCGAAACCCGCGCCGAAGAGTCCCCCGGAAACGGGCGCGGCGCGGAGACCGGCACGCGCGACGACGCGAGTCGCGAAGCCGGCGGGCGCGAAACAGTCCGCCTCGGCGCCCGCGGGAACGGGCGAGCGGCGTGCGGCGGCGACGAGACGCGTCCAAGCGAGGTGATTACGGTCGTTCATGTGCGCTCCTTTTTTGTGAGTTGTTGGAAAAGTTTTTGCAATTTTCTCCGCGCCCGGAAGGCGCGGACCTTGATAAGCGTGGTGTTCCAGCCGGTAATTTCCCGGATCTCGACGAGCGTTTTCTGCTCCAAGTCGAGGAGTTGCAGCACGAGCCGGTCCTGCGGCGAAAGCTGATCGAGGAGCTTGTGCACGAGTTCGTGCGCGGCCAAGGCGTCGGCCGTGTCGGCGGCGTCCTCGCGGGTGAGCACGGCGTCGAGCGTCTCCGCTTCGGTCTCCGAAAGATCGGCCCAGCGCAGCTCGGGACGGCGCTTCTGCGCGCGCAAGGCGTCGATGCACGTGGTCACGGCGATCCGCGAGACCCAGTGCGCCAGAGGCACCTGGCCCTGATACTGGTCGAGACGGGAAAACATTTTTAGAAAGATCTCCTGCGCCAAGTCTTCCTCTCCGCCGCGCCGCGGCAGGCGGGCGCGCACGATGCGGATAACCTGCGGGTAGAGGTGATCCACCAGCAGCCGGGCCGCTTGTTGATCGCCCGCCCGGATGCGCTCGAGCCAGCCCTCGACGTCGGGCGGCGATTCATCGTCGGCGTCAGAGGTCGGGGACATGGTGCGATTGAGGTGAGTGCATGCACGTTATTCAAGACGCCGCGCTCCCTTTCAAGTTACCACGAGCAGCGGCTCGAACAGCCTCCGGACACGTGCCTTGACTCGCCCCGGCCCAGGTCTATCAACTTTGCCTTGATGCAACGCATCGCCCAGGCGCTTCGACTTAGCTAGACGCACGATCCGTGAGACCGCGCGAGCGGTTGATTGTGCGTCCCCTTCCCGCCTAGTCCCCTCACCCGCCCCGGCCGCGTGCCGCCAGCGTGCGCGAGTTCCGACCTCCCTTTTCCCTAAGTTTTAATCTATTCTCGTCTTTTTCCGTCATGTCCTTTTCGCCCGCCGGCAAATACACGCCCTTCCCTCCCGTCCACCTGCCCGACCGGCAGTGGCCTGATCGCGTTCACGAACGCGCTCCCATCTGGTGCTCCGTCGACCTCCGCGACGGCAATCAGGCCCTCGCCCAGCCCATGAGCGTCGAGGAGAAGCTCGAATACTTCGCCTTGCTGGTCGCCGTCGGCTTCAAGCAGATCGAGGTCGGCTTTCCCTCCGCCTCTCAAATCGAGTTCGATTTTTGCCGGCGCCTGATCGAGGAAAACCGCGTCCCGGACGATGTCTCGATCCAGATTCTCTGCCAATGTCGCGAGGACTTGATCGTGCGCTCGCTCGAGGCCTTGAGGGGCGCGAAGAACATCATCTTCCACCTCTACAATTCCACCTCGCCCAAGCAGCGCGAATACGTGTTCGGCGCCACGCGCGATGACATCAAAGGCATCGCCGTTCGCGGTATCCAATGGTTGAAACAGCACATGGGGCCGCTGGTCGCCTCCGGCTCGCGCATCCAGTTGGAATATTCGCCCGAGAGCTTCACGAGCACCGAGTTGGATTTCGCCTTGGAGATTTGCGAGGCGGTCACCGACGCCTGGCAACCGACCGCGGCCAACAAGATCATCCTCAACCTCCCCGCCACGGTCGAATACGCGACGCCCAACGTCCACGCCGACCAGATCGAATGGATGTGCCGCCGCTTGACGCGCCGCGACCTGACCATCGTGTCGCTCCACACCCACAATGATCGCGGCACCGGCGTGGCCGCGACCGAACTGGCATTGCTCGCCGGCGCCGACCGCGTCGAAGGCACGCTCTTCGGCAACGGCGAGCGCACCGGCAACCTCGACATCGTGAACGTCGCGCTGAACATGCACACGCACGGCATCGAGACGGGCCTGGATTTCTCCAACCTCACGCACATCCGCGAGGTTTACGAACGCACCACCCGGATGGAGGTGCCGCCTCGCCTGCCTTATGCGGGAGATCTCGTGTTCACCGCCTTCAGCGGCTCCCACCAGGACGCGATCAAGAAGTCGTGGCCGCACCAAAAGCCGGGCCGCCCTTGGGACGTCATTTACATTCCCATCGACCCCGCCGACATCGGACGCACTTACAAGGCCATCATTCGCATCAACTCCCAATCAGGCAAAGGCGGCGTCGCCTACGTGCTCGAAACGGAGTTCGGCTACCAGTTGCCCAAACTCATGCACAAGGAGATCGGCAAGGTCGTCAACGAACTCGCCGACGCCCACGGCACCGAGCTCACACCCGCCGAAATTCTGGCCGCCTTCCACCGCGAATACCTCGAGCAACCGGCCGCTTCCGTGGCGCTGCGCGAGTTTCGCACCGTGGAGCGCGGCGCGCAGGTCAGCTGCGAAGCCGACTTGGTCGTGCGCGGCGAGCCGGTTTGGTTGACCGGCAAGGGCAATGGCCCGATCGACGCCTTCATCCGCGGTCTCGCCGCCACGGGGAAAGTGCCCGCCTGCGACGTGCAAAGCTATAGCGAGCACTCGCTCGGCAGCGGCGCCGAGGCCCGCGCCGTGAGCTACATCCAGCTCAAGCTGGGCGACGGCCGCAGCCTCTTCGGCGCCGGCGTGGACACGAATATCGAGGTCGCCTCGATCCGCGCCATCATCAGCGCGCTCAACCGCGCGCTGGCGTAACTCTCGTTTTGGAGGGTCGTATTGGAGGGGCCCCGTCCCCGGGGACCGCGAAGTCATGTGCCGGTGCGATCATCCAGCGATTCTGCGGACCGAGCCTCGGCTTGGCTTCGACCCACGGGTCCGCCGCCCGTGCCAAGGC
>CAMLQS010000023.1 GCA_946482165.1 uncultured Verrucomicrobiota bacterium
TTGCCAAAAAAGCGCGACCCGTCCGACCACCAGATCGTCCGCCCCGGAGGATGTGCGCCGGGGCACGACGCTCACGCGAACCTCGTTGTCTTTGAGCGAACGGGCGGGCGGGAGCCCCAAAAAAACTTCCGTGACGGCGAGCACGAAACTCAGACCGGAGCCGCCGTCGGGATCATGCCGAAGACTGGCCCGTCTCAGCCCATACAAGCCGACGCTGCCGCCGAGCAAACCCGCATGCTCGCCGGGAAGAGCGCCCTCCGGCAGGCCGAGGTAGGCGTTCAGAACCGTGGCGTCCCGGGTGCCTTGGATGTTCTCCAACAGAAGATAAACCCGCGGCTTCGCCCCGCCCGCGACGATGTGTTCGACCAAATTCCGATGGGCGCCCGCTTCAAGCCGGAGGACCGTCTCGAAACCGGCGCCGGGGACTTCGCGCAGGGTTTGGCTCGCGCCGAGCAGTTCCGATCGCGTGGGCAAAATCACGGCTCGGGAATCAGTTCGGCGAGCCGAGCGCGGAGGGCGCCGCGGCGCCGCGCGGTCCGCGCAAGCTCTTTTCCACGGCGCGGAACGCCGCCCCGAAACCGCGCCACCGCCAAGCCGGCGCCGCGGGAGGATCGAGCCGCTCGCAATAAATCAGCACTCCCACCGCCGCCATCGCGATGAAATGACCTTCGGGCAAAAGCATCGGAAACAACATGAGGAGCGAGCAGGAGCCTGCGCACCAGACGCCGTGCTCGAGTCCGAAGCAAAGCAGATCGCGATCGGACGCGAACCCGAACGCGGCAAAGGGCCGGTGGCGATGGCAGCGGTTGAGGCAGCTTTGCTTGAGGGGCGACGCCTGCCACACGAGGGCAAGCGCCCCCACGACAAAGGCAGGGAGGAGCGAACCGGGTGCGAGTTCGCCCGCGACCAGTTTCAGCAGGAGCAGGACGGCTCCCGCGGCCATCCAGACGGCGCCATAGCCGGCAACGAAGCAGCTGATCGAACGCGCCCGCCGCCGGGCGAAGCAGCCGAGGCAGATGTGGTGGATCGCCGGCGCAAGCAACGGCGACATCATGGCGGCGAGCATAAGCGCCCAGCCCCGCGCCAAGTCGGCCGGAGGATTCACGGCAAACACCAGACGCCAAGAGATCGAGGAGCCGGGGACCGAGCAATAGGACGCGGCCCCCGGCTCGAGCAGAAGCAGCGCCCAAGCCAGCCCCCCGACGCAAAACGCGCGGTTGCGCAGGAGAGCGAAGGCTCGCGCGTCGTAGACCATGGGGGCCCGGCTCTCCTCAGTGCGACTGACGGAAGACGCTGATCCGGCCCACCGTGATGTCGCTCTGCTCCGGAAGCGCACGGGTCGGCACCAGGCTCACGCGCAGGGAGTCGGCCGCGAACCCTCCCGCGGAGAGGTGCAGATCGTCGATCCGGGAGGTGATATCCAAGAGGAAGGTGAGGCCTTCGCCGACATGCTGCCCATCCGTCACGCTGGCCCGGCGCAGGCCGAAAAGGGCCACGCTGCCGGCGAAAAATTCGCGGCTGGCGCCCGGTTTGGCGTTATCCGGCAGGTTGACATACACGCCGAGCACCGCCGCGTCGAAGTTGCCGCGGATGTTGTCCAGCTTGAGATAGACCCGGTCCGGCAGCGCGGTTTCGGAGGCCTTGAAGAGGCTCGTCGCGACTTTGCCGCGCACGCCGGGATCGAGTTTGACCGACGTGTGGTTGAGCACGCCTTGGATGCGGAAGGGCGCGGCGTTGGCGCCGAGAAGCTCGGTTTCGCGGGGCAGGGCCTGGAGCGGATGCCCTGCGAACGCCTTCGTGTCCGCCGCCTTGGCGCCGAGACGATTCAAGCGCTGTTCCAATCCCGTGGCGGGCGCCGCGGCCTGAGCGACCAAGTCCTCGTAGGTGTAGTTGAGTTTGTTGAGATTGTCGACCTGCGTCGGGGTGTAATACCACGACTGCGCGACGGGCCAGGGCATCACGAACTTCCGGATCGGCCCGGCCAGCCACTTGGGGTCGGTGGGGTTGGCGTTTCCGTTCGCGTTCCACTCCGCCCACATCCGGTCGATATTCGCGTGATGTAGATAAAAAATCGGGTCGAGAGCGGCCGTGCCCGGATCGGCCATCAAACCGTAGTTCGTGTTGCTGATTTCGCCGCCCACATACACATGGACCAAGTCGTGCGGATTGCTCTCCAGGTTGCCGTGTGGCGAACCGTTGTGCGAGAAACCGCTCGCGGGACCACCGAATCCCGGAGGAGGCGTGCTGGCGTCGCTCCCGGTGTAGACATCGTTGGCCATGCAAGTCTCGAGGACCGGACCGTAGCCGAAGTTGGGATCTCCCGGATGCGCCGCCTGCCCGGCCGGGGTGGGGATGTAGATGTCGGCGTTCGCGTCGGGGCCGTAGCGCATCGCGACATACAGGGGATTGGGGCTGCCGTCGGGCAACGTCTTGGCCGCGAATGCCGCCGGCATCTGATACTGGGAGCCGTTCGCCCCGCCGAAGTAGTTCCAATACGGAAGAGCCCAGTTCGCGGGACCGCCGAGGCTGACAATGTCCTGCCGGAGCTGCTCCTCAAGCGCGAGGAGGTAACCGCGATGCCAAGGGAGGAAATACCAGCTGCCATGTTGGCACTGGTTCCAGAACAAGGCCTGCGTCGTCGCGGAGGGCAACGGAGTGGTCGGCACCGTCGGCGGCGACGTGATAAAACCCCAATCCGGGAAGGACGGCGGCTTCGTATACCACGGGGTGTTCGGATTTACGTATTCGCCGTGGATGGCGGCGAAGAACCACCAGCTCGCTTGATCATCAAGCGCCCGGCTCATCATTTTTTGAACCCCCTTCGCATACCAAAGGAGGTCGGAGTTGCTAAAATCGCCGCCGTTATTCCACGCGTTTTTACGTAAGTATTTTGCCATGTCGCCGAAGCTCAGCGGCTTGCATTCACACGACAAGTCTCTTTCGCAATGCATATACATTAAATTAGTCCCTTTAATTTCGGTGCCCGCACCCGGGAGCCACCCCGAGGGAGGGTTCGGGGAAAATCCGGCGACCTCGTCGCGACCCGGAACAGCTCGGCTCAGATGACAAAAGACCGGGCCGCGCCATAAGATATCTTTATACAGAACAAAAAGTTCCGCGGCGCCCGGCAGGAGTTTCCTACCAATGCCCCCCTTGCTTTTGGAATTTGGGTTGAGGTAAGGCGCGACCGCTGTGCGCGCCGCAGCTGCGTGGTCGTTACCGATAGGAACGCTCGGCTGGCCCAGCGGTCCAGCCCTACCAATCAAGACCCAAAGCTTAGAGTTTCCGCCAAGGCCTTTCCAGAGCCTGTCACGCCGCTTTGCGCGGCCCGGGTCTGATTTTTTTCGCCCAACTCGCGACGCCGGATGCCCGGCCCGTCCCGCGTCGATTACCACACCAGCCGCTGCCAAATGTGCCGGAAAGCTCCCGCAAAATCCCGCGGCCTGTCGCGCATCGCGGCATCCAGCGCGGCGCGTTCATACCACGCGCCGTCCATGATCTCCGCCGGATGGAGCGTAAACGGTCCCGGGTGCCGCACGCGATAAACCCACAGAAATTCCATGCCCGTCTCGCGGCAGGCCTCCAGCCGCAGCCAACGCTCCAACGCCGCCGGCTCAACCTTCACGCCAATCTCCTCCTCGAGCTCCCTCATCGCCGCCGTATCGTAATCCTCGCCAGCGTCGACATGACCCGAGCACGAGGCGCACCACTTGCCCGGCGCCGAATCTTTCAACATCGAACGCCGCTGCAAAAACACCCGGCCGGCCTCGTCCAGACAGAGCACATGCACCGCGCGATGCAGAAGTCGCTGCGCGTGCACGTCCGCCCGGCGCGCGCACCCGACCACGCGATCCTGTTCGTCGACAATGTCGAACAACTCGTCCGCGCTCTGCGCCTGCCCGTCGGCCTTTACTTTCAAATCCATGTGTGCCCCCTTCGTGGGCTCTTCACCGCCCGCACGCCATGCCAAAGATCGATGTTAACGCAGTTGCCGAAATTTTAAAACGCAACGATCTCGACCCCGCTCTCCTCCGCCAGATCATGGAGGAGCTCAACCTCGCCGTGCAGCCCGAGGTCGACGAGGAGAAGCCGCCCGCGGTCAAAAAACAGTTCTCCATCCTCATCTCCGACCCGGACGGCAAGCTGCCCTCGGGCGAGTTCACCGGCTGGGTTCTGCAGATTCCCGAAGACGCGTCCGTGACCAGCGGCCCGGAGCGCATTCACAAGGCCGCCTACGACTTCAACACCACCAAAAAAGGGCGCATGATGCCGGCCAAGACCATGGCCGATGCCATCGAAAACATCCCCGCCAAACACTTCAAGGAGCAGCAGGTCTGGGTGAAGACGAAGGCTCCCGTGTTCATGGTCACGACCAACAACGAGATCCCATCCGAGAAATCCGACAAGAAGAGCAGTCGCGGCAAACTCGCCGACGCCTGATCCCCCGCCCGCCCCTTTCGCCGGCGGAAACGAGCCCGCCCCGGCCGTTCTCCGCCGGCCTTTTTTTTGTCCCGCTCCGACAAAATGCCGGCCCGGGCCGGCGAGGAATTCCCCGGCAAATTTCGGCTCCGCCGGGATGGTCGAATCAAAATCGTAGGATTTTTTCGGATACAGAACATGCCGCGGTCCCGTCCGTTCGTTCATCGTTTGCGGGAAAAATGTTCATCCACATAAACGGCGGGGGCGCCCGCGCTGGCACCTGCGATGCAATCACTCGCATCGCATGTCCACGAACGCTTCGCCCGCCCAGTCTTCGCCGGCGCCCGGCGCCGCCGCCCGGCCTCGCCGACTCCTTCCGCTTCTCGTTTACGCGCTCCTGGCGCTCATCGTCGTCGGCTCTTCCGTCGGCATAGTCCGCTACACGCGACGCCTGGAAGCCGCCACGACCGAAAACAACAAGCGCATCAATCTCGCCGGCCGCCAACGCGCGTTGAGCCAGCGCATGACCAAGGCGCTTCTCGCCTACGAGCGCGACCTGCGCGGCGGGACCGACTCCGCCGCAGCCCTCGCGGAGCTCAAGAAGATCTCCACCCTCTTCCACGTCGTCCTCCGCGGCTTCGAAACCGGCGGCGCGGTCCCCGGCGCCGACGGCAACGAATTCCAGATGCCCGCCGCGCGCGACCCCGAGGAACAGCGCGTGATCCGCGAGGCCCTCGCGCTCTGGCTCCCCTTGCAGGAACGCCTCTCCGACATCGTCGAAGGCCGCGCCTCCCCCGAGATCGTCGCCACGACCGTCGAGTCCTTCCGCGCCCGCAACGTCGGGATCTTCGACTTCATGAACGAACTCACCAACCGCACCGAGTTCACCGCCCGCGCCCAGATCGCCGCCGCCGCCAATCCCCGCACCGCCCTCATCTCCACCGCCGTGGTCGCCCTCTTCCTCATCCCGGGCTTCTACCTCGGAGACCGCGCCCGCCGCGCCCGCCTCCGCGCCGAGGGAGCCCTCCACCAGCTCGAGTCCGCCCACGCCACCCTCTCCGGCCAGAGCGCCGCGCTCGCCTCCGCCAAGGTCGAGACCGACCGCATCATGGACACCGTCCAGGAAGGCCTCCTCCTCATCGACTCCCGCTTCATCATCGGCCCCAGCTACTCGCGCGAGCTCGCCGCCATCTTCCGCCAGGAGCACCTCGCCGGGATGAACCTCCTGAACCTCCTCCAGCGGCTGCTCTCGGAAAAGATGTTCAACACCACGCGCGACTACTTCGACCTGCTCTTCAACCCCGAGCAGCGCGAAAAGGCCGTGCTCAAGGTCAACCCCCTCGTCGACATCGAGGTATCCTTCCCCGACCCCGCCGGCGGCTTCGTCCATCGTTACCTCGGCTTCAGCTTCCGCCGCATCATGGACGGTGAACGCGTCTCCCGCGTCTTCGTCGCCGTGCGCGACATCACCGCCCAGATCGAACTGGAGAAACGCCTGCGCGAGGCCGAAAAAACCAAGGAACGCCAGCTCGAGATCCTCCTCGGCATCATGCACGTCGAACCCGAGGACCTCGTGCAGTTCGCCGAGACCGTCGAGCACGAGCTCGACGCCATCAACCAGTCCCTCCGCGCCGAGGACTTCGCCGTCGCCACCCCCGACCATCAGGAAAAACTCCGCGCCCGCCTCAACGAGGTCTTCCGCAGCGTCCACAACATCAAGGGCAACGCGGTGTATCTGCGCCTCGACTACTTCCAGAGGGCCGCCGAGGCCTTCGAGACCCGGCTCTCCGAACTCATCGCCCGCCCCAAGCTCGGCGGCGAGGACTTCCTCGCCATCGTCGTCGCCCAGGCCGGCCTCCGCGCCGACCTCGGCGACCTCATCGAGCTCCGCGGAAAACTCTCCGGCATGCGCCCCGCCGCCGCCTCCGCCGCTCCCGCCCCCGACGGCTCCGGCGAGCCCCCCTCCCCGGCCACCTCGGGCCTGGCCGACGGCCTCCGCCAGCTCGTCCGCGACATCGCCGCCGACCTCGGCAAACAGGCCGACCTCGCCATCGACGACTACGCCCTCCACGTCGTCGCCCGCGGACGCCAGGAACTCGTGCGCGACACCCTTATTCAGCTCGTGCGCAACTCCGTCGCCCATGGCGTCGAGCCCCCCTCCGCCCGAGCCGACGCCGGCAAGCCCCCCGCCGCCCGCCTCGAACTGCGGGGCCTCCCCCGCTCCGAGGACGGCCTCGTCGGCATCCTCCTGCGCGACGACGGCCGCGGCCTCGACCTCGAGCGCATCCGCGAGCGCGCCCTCGCCACCGGTCTCCTCGCCGACGAGGCCGGCGCCGCCCCCGCCGACGTCGCCCGCTGCATCTTCTCCCCAGGCTTCAGCACCCGCGACACATCGGACGCCCACTCCGGCCGCGGCCAGGGCATGGACATCGTCAAGACCCGCGTCGTCGACGAGGCGGGCGGCCGCATCGAAGTCCGCTCCGCCCCGGGCCGCTTCTGCGAGTTCGCCCTCTACCTCCCCGAGATTCCCGAACCCGCCCTCGTCTGATCCCTCCGCCCAACCACATGAAACTACTCGTCGTCGACGACTCCACGATCGTGCGCCGCACGGTCGAAAAAAACCTGCGCCGTTCCCGCTTCACCGAAGTCCGCATGGCCAGCAACGGCCGCGAGGCCCTCACGGTTTTCGACCAGTTCCAACCCGACGTGGTCACGCTCGACATCACCATGCCCGAGATGGACGGACTCACCACCGTCGAAATCCTCCGGCAAAAAAGCAAACGGGCGCTCATCCTCATCATCTCGGCCCTCGCCGACCGCTCCACCGCCGTCGAGGCCCTCAAACGCGGCGCCCACGGCTTCCTGCTCAAGCCCATCACCGCCGAAAGCCTGCACCTCGCCATCGAGGACCTCGTCAACAACTGAACCCGCGCATCCGCGCGCACCACCTCCATGGAAGAGAAAATCCTAAAGATCTTCGCCGACTCCGCCGCCCGCTACTTCGCCACCATCGCCGACTCCCCGGCCCGCCTCGGCACGCCCTATCTGCGGGACGAGACCGAGGACCCCGGGCTCGACTTCGCCGCCGTCATCGGCATCTCCGGCCACTACCGCGGCCGCGTCTGCTACACCGCCACCCGCGAAAAACTCCACGCCCTCCTCCCCCAGTTCGGCGAGGATCCGCTCGACGAAGAACTCTGCGCCGACCTCGTCGGCGAGATCACCAACAACATCTCGGGCAACGCCCGCGAATCGCTCGGAGCCGGCTTCATGATCTCCCCTCCCGTCCTCATCCCCGCCTCGTCGGCCGGCGGCGCCGCCTTCGCCGACTCCGGCTCCCTGCCCTGCTACGTCCTCCCCGTCACCTGGAAGGACCACCAGTCCCGCGTGCTCGTCACCCTCCAGGCCCAGACCGCCCACCGCCCCGCGCCCGACGCCACATGAAAAAATCCACCACCCTCGCCGACTCCTACATCCGGGCCGCGGACTTCGCCAGCCGCCTCGCCGGCGTGCAGCTGCCCTCCGAAATCTGGGCGGTCTTCGCCCGGTGCGACTGCCCGCGCACGCCGCCCCAAATCGCCCGCCTCGCCAAGCTCGACGAAGCCACCGTCGTCTCGGCCCTCCGCAGTCTCGTCCGTCGAAAACTCGTCCAGAAACACCGCGCCCGGAAAGACTGCATGGACTGGCAGGACTACCTCGCCGCCAACGGCGTCGCCTCCGCCGTCGAAGCCCAAGTTGAAACGCAACCGCCCGACATCGCCCCGCGCCCGCCCCTCGCGCCGACGCCCGCTTCCGCGTCGGCCGATGTCCTCCCGCCGTCGACGCGGCTCCCCCCGGCCGCCCCCGCCGTCGTCGCGCCTTTCCAGCCCCCCGCCCCTGACGCCGCTCCGCCCGTCTCCCCGTTCGCACAGCCCGTGGCCTTCTCGCTCGTCAACGCCGCCGCCGCGATCAGCCGCCGCATCGAGGCCCGCCAGGAACTCCGTTTCCGCGTCGAAAAAACCACCGCGCGGGCGATCGCCGCCTGACGCTTCTCGGCCGACACACATCGGGGACGGCCGCGCGTCACCCGATTATTCCGTCCCTCGCCGCCGCGTCGGCGACACGGGCTCCCCGGCGCTCCAAAACCGCGCTGAGCTCCTCGATCCTCACCGGCTTGGCGATGTAGTCGTCCATGCCGGCCTCGAGGCACTTCTCCCGATCGCCCTGCATCGCGTTGCCGGTCATCGCCACCAGGCGCGGCCTCGGGCCTCGGCCCTTGCCCGCCGCCCACTTCGCGACGATCGCCCGCGCGGCGCCATAGCCGTCCATTTCGGGCATCTGCGCGTCGAGAAAAATGAGGTCGTAGTCGATCCGCTCGAGCGCCTCCAGAACCTCGTGTCCGTTGGCGACCAGATCCGTCTTGTAGCCGAGGCGCTTCAACAGCGCCGCCCCCACCTTCTGGTTCACCGCGTTGTCATCGGCCAGCAGCAGCCGCAGAGGTATCCGCTCGGCCAGCCGGGTGTCGAAGCGCCCCGACTCGACCTGGCGTTTTTCGGCCGTCACCGAGCCCGTCAAAGCCTGCCAAAGCACATCGAAGAGCGCCTGGCGGCGCACCGGCTTGTGGAGGGTCCATACCTGTGAACCGGCGCCCTCGGGCGGCAGCGCCGCGCGTCCCCGACGGTGCGAGACGAGCACGACCGGCCGCCCCGCCGCCAGCCGCGCGATCACGCCGGGCTCCTCCACTCCCGGCAGCTCGCGGTCGAGCAAGATCGCCTCCGCGTCCGCTCCAGGCAGGGCCGAGGCCTCGGCGAGGCTGCCCACGCCGCTGATTTTCAGCCCGCGGTGGGAGCAGAGACGCTCGAGCGCCACCCGCGCCGCCGGGTTGTCCTCCACCACGAGCACCCGGCGCCCCGCCAGCGCGAGGGAGCGGTCGCCCCAGGGCGGAGCGGTGACCGATGGCGCGGCCGGCAGCTTCACCGTGAAACGAAAGGTCGCCCCCTTCCCCGCCTCGCTTTCCACCCAGATCATGCCCCCCATCAGCTCGACCAGCCGGCGGCTGATCGCCAAACCCAGGCCCGTGCCGCCAAATTGCCGCGTGGTCGAGCTGTCCACTTGGCTGAAGGACTTGAAGAGCCGGTCCTGCTTGTCCGGCGGGATGCCGATGCCGCTGTCGCGCACCGCCACCCCGATGAAATCGGCCATCCCCTTCCCCTCGGCGACGAAGGCGTCATTGAACGAGGGGTGCGGCCCGAGCACGGGCGTCACCGTGATCTCCACCTCGCCGCGGGAGGTGAACTTGAGCGCGTTGCCCACCAGATTGACCAAGACTTGCCGCAGCCGCGTGACATCCCCCTCGACCAGCGTGGGCAGAGCCGGATCGAGCGAAACCACCAGATCGATCCCCTTCTCCGCCGCCTTGGGGGAAAAGAGCTCCACCGCCTCCTCCACCGCCGCCTCCAGGAGGAAGGGATGCCGCTCCAGTTCCAGGCGGCCCGACTCGATCTTCGAGAAGTCGAGGATGTCGTTGATGATCGTCAGCAGCGCCTCGCCCGAAGAGCGAATAGTCGCGGCGTAGTCGCGCTGCTCCGCGTCGAGGTTGGTCTCGGCGAGCAACGCAGCCATGCCGATGACTCCGTTCATGGGCGTGCGAATCTCATGGCTCATGTTGGCCAGAAACTCGGATTTGGCCCGGGTCGCCTCCTCCAGCTTCTGGTTGAGCGCGACCAACTCCGTGTTGCTGTCCACCAGCTGCTGCTGGCTTTCCCGCAGCGCCCGGTGGGCTTCGTCGCGCTGTTTCTGCGCGAGGTAGGCGCGCGAGTGCAGCCGCACCCGCGCCACCAGCTCCACCTTGTCGGGCAGCTTCACCAGATAATCGTTCGCGCCCAGCTCGAAGGCCTGCCCTTTCACCTTCGGCTCCTCCTTCGTCGAAAGCACGATGACCGGAATATTTGCCGTGCGGGGCTCGGCCCGGTATTGCTTGAGCAATTCGAGGCCGTCCACGCCGGGCATCACCAGATCCTGCAGGATCACGGTGGGCTGCAGGCGAACGGCGAGCGCGAGGGCCTGCTGCGGGTCGGAGCAATAATGGAACGCCACGTCCGCCAGGGGCGCGAGGCAGCGGCGCACCGCCTCGGCGACGATGGCCTGATCATCCACCAGGAGCACGAGCAGGGAATTGTTGGACATGGGGCTCAGGAGTTCGCCGCCGTGGCGGCCGGGGTTGGTTGAAGCAGTTGGCGGAGCGCGCGACCGATGTCCCCGAGCGGAAGGATCTGGGCGGCGGCGCCGGCCTCGGCCGCCGCCTTGGGCATGCCATAGACCGCCGAGCTGGCGCGATCCTGCGCGATGGTGGGAAAGCCGCCGTCGCGCATCCTCCTGAGCCCGCGCGCCCCGTCGCGGCCCATGCCGGTGAGCACCACGCCCGCCGCCCGGGCGCTCCAATATCGCGCCACGCTCTCGAAAAAGGCGTCGACCGACGGGCGGTAGGGATCGTCCGCGGGCTCCCGCGTGTAGGCGAGCCGGCCCGACGGCGTGAGCACGAGGTGGTCCTCGCGCCCCGGCAGGAGCACGACGCCCGCCTCGGGGGCGTCGTCCGGCAGCGCGATGCGCACCGGCAGCGCGATCTGGCGTCCGAGCCATTCCGCCAGGCCGCTCGCGAAACTCTCGTCGAGATGTTGGATGACGACGATGGCCGCGGAGAAACCGGGCGGAAAGGTTTTCAACACCTCCGCGAGCGCAGCGGGCCCGCCCGCCGAGGCGCCGATGGCGAACAACCATCGCGGCGTCGCCCCCCCCTTCGCCCCCGCCGCCATGGGCGAGGCGCTCCCATGCGAAAGAGCGGCGCCCGTCCCGGTGATGCGGCCGAGCACCGCGATCTTGGCCAGCAGCGCCGCGGCCCCCGCCGCGCCCTCGGGGCCGCCAAGCACAGGGGTGTTGACCGCGTCCATCGCCCCCGCGCCAAGCGCGTCGTATACGCGGCCGAAGCTCCCGTCCACCGTCGCGGTCACTACCAGGATCGGGCACGGCGAGGCGGCCATGATGCGACGCGTGGCCTCCACCCCGTCCATCACCGGCATGATCAGATCCATCAACACCAGATCGGGCCGGTCCTCGGCGCAGCGACGCACCGCCTCCGCGCCGTCACGCGCGATCCAGGCGACCTGATGCGCCGCCGAGGCGACGAGCACGCGACGGATCGCCTCGGCGGCAAGCGGCAGGTCGTTGACGATGCCTATCCTCACGGCGCGTCCTCCCTCGCGTCGCCGATCAGGTCGCGCACCGCGTCGATCATCGCCGTGTCGTGAAAGCCTCCCTTTGCCAGGTAGTAATCCGCGCCCGCGTCGAGGCCGCGCCGACGGTCCTCCTCCCGATCCTTGTAGGAAACGATCATCACGGGCACGCCGCGCAGCCGGGCGTCGTGCTTGATGAGCTTGGTCAGCTCGATGCCGTCCAGGCGCGGCATGTCGACGTCGGTGACGACGAGATCAAACGCGCCCGCGCGCGCGGCGTTCCACCCATCCATGCCGTCCACCGCGCATTCAACCGCGTAGCCGCGCGACTCGAGGAGCTTGCGCTCCAACTCGCGCACCGTGAGCGAATCGTCCACCACCAGCACGCGTTTGCGCGCCGCGGCCGCGGCGGCGGCGGACGCCTGCACGGAGCCGAGCCGGCCGCCGCTCGCGGTGGTTTTTTCGATCGATCTCACGAGATCCTCCACGTCCAGGATAAGCACGGGGGCGCCGTTTTCCATCAGCGCTCCGGCGGCGATGTCCTTCACCTTGCCCAGCCGGGGGTCTAGCGGCTGCACCACAAACTCGTGCTCGCCCAGAAACCGATCCACCGCGAGGCCGTAGCGATGCTCGCCTTCGCCGACCACCACGACGGGCAGGTCGCCGGGATCGCGCCGCGTCGCCGGGCGGGCCAGCACCTCGTGCGCGGACACCAGCCCCACGCTCCGCCCGTCCACCGCGAAATGCTGCCGCCCTTCGGTCACCGCCACCTCCTTCTCCGGCAAACGCAGCGTGCGCTCGATCAGGCCGAGCGGAAACGCATACGGTTCGCCCGCCACCTCGACCAGCAACGCGCGCACCACGGACAGCGTGAGCGGCAGCTGCAGGGTGAAACGCATGCCGCGCCCGGGCGTCGAGACGATCCGGATCGCGCCCCGCACCGCCTTGACCATGCTCTGCACGACGTCCAGCCCGACGCCGCGCCCGGAGATATCGGTGACGGTCTCCTTCATCGAAAAGGCGGGGAGGAACAAAAACTCCAGCAGCTCCGCCTCGCTCAGGCGCGGGGCGAGGTCGGGAACGACGAGCTTTTTCCTCACCACGGCGGCGCGCAGTTGATCGAGGTCCACGCCGCGGCCGTCGTCGCTCACCGCGATGACCAGCTTGCCCGCGCTGTGCCGGGCCTCGAGCTTGACCACGCCGACGGCGGGCTTGCCGGCGGCGATCCGGCCCTCAGGGGACTCGAGACCGTGATCGAGTGCGTTGCGCAGAAGATGGCCCAGCGGGGCCTCGAGCTTGTCGAGGATGTCGCGATCCACCTGGGTGTTCTCGCCCACGACCTCGAAACGCGCCTCCTTGCCGAGCTGGCGCGCCAGGTCGCGCACCATGCGCGGAAAACCACCGATGCCGTCCGCGAAGGGCCGCATCCGCACCGCGAGCACCTCGCCGTAGAGGCGGTGCGCGAGGTGGGTCGAGCGGCGGTCATGGGTGTCGAGCGCCTCGAGCCGCTCCGCCAGCAGGTCTCGCGCGGAGCCCAGCCGCCGCCGCGCCTCGGCAAGCGTCACGCCCAGCTGCTCCGGCGTCGCGCCCGCGTCGAGCTCGGCGCGGAGCTGGTCAAGCACGGTGGCGACACCCCCGTGCAGCCGCTTCATGCGCCCGAGCGAAGCCCCGAAGGGGCGCAGCCAGCGGGACTCCACCAACGACTCCGAGGCGAGCCCGAGCAGGTGGTTCAGGTTTTCGGCCGTGACGCGGAGGTAGCGCGCATCGGCGGCGGCGGCCGCCGCCGAGGACGTCTGCGGGAAGGGCGCCGCTTCGACAAGCGGCGGCTGGGGAGGAGGCGGAGACGCGGGCGTTGCGGCGACACAGGCCGCGACGGCGCTCGAAACGCCCGGGGCGGCAGGTTCGTCGGGCGCGGCCGGGCCGTCGACGTCCGCCTTCAGGCCGGCCAAAAACTCATCGATCTCGCCGAGACGGCTCGTGCTCCACGTCTCCATATCGGCCTCGGGCGTGGCGGCGATGCGGGCAAGGAGGTCGACGCCCACGAGCAGCCGGTCCACGTGCGCCCGGGCGAGGCGCAGCTCGCCGCTCTGCGCGGCCACGAAAGCGTCCTCCATCACGTGGGCCACCCGCACGGCCACGTCCAGGCCGACGATGCGCGCGGCGCCCTTGAGCGAGTGCGCGGCGCGCATCATCGCCTCAAGCTGCGCGGTATCGCCCGCGTCGGTCTCCAGCGCGAGCAAACCGGCGGTGAGCGCGGCGAGCTGCCCCTCCGCCTCCATGCGGAAGAGCTCGATCATCGAAAAATCGGCGTAGTCGTCGCTCACGCGAGGCCTCGGTTCAGGGTGTGAAAGAGCAATCCCTCGTCCAACAGGCCCGCCGGGCGGCCCCGCCATTGCAACAAACCCCGCGTATGCGAGGCCTGCGCATGGGCGAGGGTCGCGGGCACGGGCGCGAGCGCCTGGTCGTCGTGACGAAGGATGCCCGCGATCTCGTCGGCGGCGAACACGAAGCGATCCGCCCCGCGCCCGACCACGGCGAGGCGGGCGGTTGCCGGAACCGGGCCGCCCGGCGCGGCAAGGCCAAGCGCCACGGGCAGCGAGACGCAGACGAGCAACTCGCCGCGGATGTTGACCAAGCCCGCCACCAACGCGTCACGACGGTGGGGCAGCGAATGCACAGGGCGCGGGGGCGCGATCTCCTGAAACACGCCCGTCGGCAACGCGAGCCACTCGCCCGCGACGCGGAACACCATCGCCGACCGCGCGGCGGCGCGGGTCTCGGTTTTCGCCTGCGAGTAGTGTCGCGCCCCGGCGGCGAGGTATTCCGCGGACACGTCGGCGTCCAGGAGCCGGGCCGCGCCGGCGGCGTAGACCGGGCAGTTGCGGCAATGGCCATGGCCCGGAAGTTCGGGACAGGAACGATCGCCCCAGATGCCGACGCGCTTCCAGCAGGCGCCAAGAGAGGACGCGGGCGCGGCGATCATGTCGGCATTCATCGGACGGCCTCCGGATCCTCACGTGACGACGACACGCTCTCCGCCCGGAGCAGCCGGGCGCGCAAGGCCTCCGCCTGCCGCGCTTCGCCCCGCCCTTCCGCGTGCAACGCGAGCTGCGCGAGCGCCGCCCGGTGCTGCGGATCGAGGTAGAGCGTCTTGCGGTAAAAAGCCTCCGCGCGCACGGCGTCCCCGCCGGCGTCCGCCACCACGCCGAGCAGGTAAAGGAGTCCGGGCGTGGCGGCTCCGCCCGCGAGCAACGCGGCCCCCCGCTCGGACGCCTCGCGAAGTTTTCCGGCGTCGGCCAGCGCCTGGATGCTCGCGACGGTGTCGGGCGGAGGCGGAGCGGGCGACACGAGAAGTTTTTGCACCACTGGGGCGGGCAAGGCGCGGGCGGCCGGCAAACGCACGGGCGCCGGAGCCGGCCGCGCGGGCGGCGGGACGACGGGGGCCGGGCGCGGGCGGGGCGGCTCGCGCCGGAGCAGGAAACCATTGGCGATTTTCAAGGCGCCGTAGCCGTGCTCGAAGAGGAGAACCGGCTCGGCCGGACCGACGGCGAAGAGACCTTCCGGCGCGAGCAGCGCGCCAAGGGTGGCGACGACGCGATCCTGCACCGGCCGGTCGAAATAAATGAGCAGGTTGCGACAAAAGATCGCATCGTAGAAACCGCGTCCGAAAACGAAATCGGGAGCCAGCAGGTTGGCCACCGCAAAGGCCACGGGAGCACGCACCCGTTCGTTCACGCGCCACGCCTCCTCTCCGACCGCCTCGAAAAACGGATCGCGAAACGACAGGTCCTCGCCGCGGAACGAGTTCTTGCGATAAATCCCCTCGCGGGCGCGGGCGATGTTTTGCTCGCCGATGTCGAGCGCCTCCACGAGCAGCCGATCAGCCGGCCAGCCGGCCAAGGCGAAGGCCATCGCAAGCGAATAAGACTCCTCGCCGGTCGCGCACGGCACGCAGAGCACGCGAAACACCGAGCCGGGATGCGCCGGCCCCCAGGTTTCGACCGCATGACGCGCGACGGCGTCCAGCGCCACGCGATCGCGAAAAAACCAGGTCTCGGCGACGACCACGCGGTCGATCAGCCGCTGACGCTCCGCCGCCGACGCCACGAGGCGGTCGAGATAGGCGGGCTCGCCGCCGCAGCCGAGCTCGCCGATCCGCGCCGCGACGGCGCGCGCGACCACGCCGGGCCCGAGCGATCCGGCGTCGAGGCCGGCGTAGTCCCGGAGCCAGGCTTCGACGAGTGAGCCGGGAGCGGTGCTCATGAGGAGGTCTCCGAAGCTTGGGGGAAGAGCACGGCGCGCAGCTCCGCGTCCAGGAGCCCGCCGATCTCGACCCGTTGGATTAGACCGCTCGGATCGTGGATGACGGGGCCGAGGTAGCGCGCGCCGTCGTTGGCCACGCCGACGGGCTGGAAATCCGCCGGATCCCGCCGGATCGTCTCGGTGGTGCGCTCGGCCAGCAGCCCGAGCAGACGATGATCGCCGGCCGGAGACGGATAGCGGACGATCAGCAGCCGCGTGCTCACGCGCGCCGCCGCCGGCGTGCCGAGGGCCATCGCCGCGAGATCCACGACCGGCACGGCCGTCCCGCGATAATCAAGCAGCCCGGCCACCCCGCGCGCCGCCCCGGGGAGCGCCTTGAGCGCCACCAGCGGGAGCACCTCGACGATCTGGCCCGCGTCCAACGCGTAGCGATCACCACCGAGCTGAAAGAGCAGAAACAACACGGCGGGGGAGGTCAGCCGAGTTTGAACTTTTCGACGCTGTTTTTGAGGCCGAGCGAGGCGCCGTTGAGCTGGTCTATGGCCTCGGTGGACTGGCGGAGGGACTCGGCCGTCTGCCGCGCGGCCTCGCCGAGCTGCGCGAGGGCGTCGCTGATCTGCTGAGCCCCGGTCGACTGCGCCTGCATGCCCTCGTTCACCACCTCGAAGCGCGGCGTCAGCGCCTGCACCTGCTGGATGATCTGGCCCAGCTGCGCGCCGACTTGGTGGACCTCCGCCACGCCCCGGCGCACTTCCTCGGAAAACTTGTCCATGCCCATCACTCCGGCCGAGACCGCCGACAGCATCTCCTTCACCATTTGCTCGATGTCGAACGTCGCCACCGCCGTCTGGTCCGCCAGCCGCCGGATCTCCGTCGCCACCACCGCGAAGCCCCTCCCGTATTCCCCCGCCTTCTCCGCCTCGATCGCCGCGTTCAGCGACAGCAGGTTCGTCTGGTCCGCCACCTTCGTGATCGTCGTCACCACCTGGTTGATGTTCCCCGCCTTCTCATTCAGCACCGCCAGCTTGGCGTTGATCGACGCCCCGGCCGACATGATCTGCTGCATCGTCTCCTCCATCTTCACCAGGCCGGTCTGCCCGTTGCCCGCCAGCGTCGCCGTCTGCTCCGCCACGCCCGTCACCTCGTTCACCGTCTTCACCAGCTCCCGCGAAGTCGCAGTGATCTCCTTCGCCGTCGCGCCGATCTCCGTCGTCGTCGCCGCGATCTCGTTCGCCGTCGCCTGCTGCTCCTTCGCCGTCGCCGCGATCTCGTTCACCGACGTGTTCACCTGAATCCCCGACCTCTGCACCTGCCCGATCAGCGCGGACAACTTCGCCACCATCGCCGCTAGGGCGTTGCCCATCGCATCCTTCTCCGACTGCGGCTGGATGGCCACGTTTAGATTGCCTGCGGCGATTTGTTCGGCGTGTCCGGCCATGGCATGCAGCGAACGGATCATCCGGGCGAAGGCGTTGCCCATGGCGTCCCGATCAGACTGGGGCTTCACCACGACATCCACATCGCCGGCCGCGAGCTGGTTGGCGACGGCCGCCATTTCCCGAAGCGAGCCGCCCATGCGATCAAAGGCCCCCGCCAGGGCGCCCAGTTCGTCGCGACGCGGCTCGAAGGCGGTATCGGCGGCGAGATCGCCGGCGGCGATGCGGTTGGCCACCGCGACGACGCGGCCGAGCGGACGCGTGATGTCGCGCATGATGTAGAGGCCGAGCGCGGAGACGAGGACGAGACCGAGCGCCGAGAGCGCGAGCGTGACATGGACGCCTCGCAGCAGCCGGGCGATGCGAAGATCGAGCAGCACGCTCAACTCGGCGGCGGCCCGTTGGTTGGTTTGATAAAAGACGTCGATGTGCTTGGTCATCTCGGCGAAATAGGCGGCCCCGTCGAGGGTGGTTCCCCGCTCTTGGACGGTGCGCCGATTCAAGGCCAGTCCCGCCCGCATGGCGTCTTGATTGGCGGCGCGTTGCGCGCCGAGGCGCGCCCCCAGCGCGGGATTGCGCTCGATAGCCTTGCCCAAGGCGGCGTCGGCCTGGGTGGAGACATATTCGATCAAGGTCGTCAGCTCGCTCAAACGGGCCAGCTGTTCCGGCGTGGCCTTGCCGGCGGCCGCGATGCCGGCGCCCAGACCACGTCCCTCGGCGAGAAATTCGGCAAGCACCGGCGCCTTGAAAATCGTCAGATCCACCAGGTAGTAGCTGTCGAGGTCGGGATCCAGCGAGAGGTTGGAATGGTCGCCGACGAGCGAGACGAACGCCATCGTATCGGCGATAACGCGATTATGGCGGGCAAAGCTATCCGCCGCGCTCAAGCCCGCGTTCTCCGAAAGCAAGTCGTCCGTCGCCTTGCGCAAGTCGCGCCAAGACGGAGCGGTCTTCAAATCGACGCCCAGCCGGCGATCCACCGCATCCACCACCTGCAGCGCCTCGCCCACATCCATGGACTTCGCGGCGACGCGCTCCTTGAACGAAGCATCTCCGCTGAGCCAAGCTTTGGCTAGGCCGCGGTGAAGCTGGAGTTCCTGAACGAGCTTCAGAAGCGGCCCGTAGTATTCGACTCCCTTCGCTTCCTGACGGGCAAACTCAACGCCCAAGGTATTGACGGAGGAGACCAGACGCCATGTCACCACGCCAAACGGGAGCATGAACACGAGCCCCATGAGCAAGAGCTTCTGCCAAACCTTGAGGTTTTTCATAGGAAGACTGCCGGCGCATGCCGGGCTTTGCCGCATCGCGGCGGTTAACAGGCTGGGATAAGGGGCGACCGACAGACTGAAGCATCAGGATCCTCCCCGCCAAAAGACATCAGTCAACAACAGAATACATAGACAACCAACAGCTTGCAACATAACTTAAGCCGACTCCGACACGACCCACCCGGCGGAGGAAGCGGAAACGGGACATCGGTGAGCGACCGAAAATCAGGGAAAATCGCATAACCCTTTTCAAAGGTCGCCGCCGACCCGCTCCTCACGGGACAATGCATAAAATCAGGCTCCCATCGAATCTAATGACCTGGGATATAAGCCCTACCCGCCGACGCCCTCGAGCACCTGCCGGATCACTTTTGCGAAATCCGTGATCCGGTAGGGCTTCGGGATCATGCCCGCGAAGCCGTAGGCGCGGTGATCGCTCATCACCTGGTCGCTCGAGTAGCCGCTGCTCACGATCGCGCGGACCTCGGGATCGATGCGCTGCAACTCGCGCATGCACTCCAGCCCGCCCATGCCGCCCGGCACCGTGAGATCCATGATCACGAGGTCGAAACGCCGTCCGTCCGCCATCGCACGCCGGTAGGCCTCGACCGCCGCCGCGCCGTCGGGGGTGGCCTCGACCATAAAGCCGATGCGCTTAAGAAGCTGCTCGGCCATCGTGCGGATGCCCTCCTCGTCATCCATCAGGAGCACGCGCCCGTTCATGGAAGAGGCCCCGCCGAAAGGTGATCGGCTCAAGGCCGCCTGCCGCGCCGCCTTCGTCGCCGGCAGCCACATCCGAAACCGTGTTCCACGGCCGACCTCCGACTCCACCTCGATGTAGCCGCCGTGCTTCTTCACGATCGCGTAGACCGTCGCGAGGCCCAGGCCGCTGCCCTCGCGCTTCGTGGTGAAATAGGGATCGAAAATCCGGCTGACATGCTCGGGGCGGATGCCGGAGCCCGTGTCGCTGATCGACAAACGCACCGTCGGTCCGGCCAGTCCGGTGCGCAGGGGCGGCGCCGCGTCGTTGGACAAATTCACCCAGATGAAGCCTCCCTGCGGCATCGCCTGCGAAGCGTTGAGCACGAGATTCTGCACCACCTGCCCGATCTGCCCTTTGTCCACGTCGGCCGACCAAAGATCCGACTCGAACTCGAACTGGCATTTCGCCTTCGCGCCATGGAGACAGAACTGCGCGGTCTCCTTCACCACCTCGGCAAGTTGCACCGCCGAGCGGATCGGATCGCCGCCTTTCGCAAACGTGAGAAGCTGGTGGGTCAGGTCGCGCGCGCGCATCAGGCCCTTCTCCGCTTCCTGCAACCACTGCCCGCCCGCGCTCTGCACCTGCGTGTCGAGCGTCGCGAGCGTCACGTTGCCCATGATCACCGTGAGCAGGTTGTTGAAATCGTGCGCGATGCCGCCCGCCAGCACGCCCACCGACTCGAGCTTGGTGGCGCGCAACATCTCCGCCTCGAATTTCGCCCGCTCCGTCACGTCGCGCAGCACCAGCACCACCCCCGCCGGCTGGCTGGCGATGTCGCGGATCGGCGCGCAGCGGCCCTCCACAAGCCGGAGCACGCCTTGGCGGTGAAGCAGCGCCGACGCGGGCGGGAGTTCCACGACCAGCGCTTCCGAGAGGGCGCGCTTGTGCGGCGGATCCACCCGCTCGCGCGTGCGCTCATGCACCAGCGGACATATATCGGCCAACGCCCGGCCGATCGCCGCGCCTTCCACCCACCCCGTAAGCTGTTCCGCCGCCTCGTTGATATAGGTCACCACGCCTTCGCGGTCCGTCGTGATCACCGCCTCGGCCATCGCCCGCAAAGTCACCCGCAGACGCTCGCGCTCCGACGCCAGCTCCTCCTCCGCCACCTTGCGCGCATGGATGTCGGAATGCGTGGCCACGAAGCGCACCGGCCTGCCGGCCTCGTCGAATTGCGCAAGGCCCCGCGCCAATATCCAGCGATAGCGCCCGTCGCGGCACAGGAGCCGATGGTCGCAACGATAACCGTCCGTCTTGCGGGCCAGGTGCTGCTCCATGGCCCGCGCCGCGGCCGCACGGTCCTCCGGATGAATCAAGGCCTCCCAAGCCGATCGCGAATCCTCCAGGTCGCCTGGGGCGTAACCCAGCATCTCGCGGCTGCGGTCCGAAACAAAAAAGCGGCCCGTCGCAAAATCGATTTCCCAGATGCCGGCATTGATGCCCTGCACCGCCAGCTCCCAGCGATCCTCGCTTTGCCGGAGGCGCGCCTGCGTCCGGCGAAGATCGGTGACGTCCGTGAACACCGACATCACGCGCGAATGGTCCGGCTTCCCCTCCTCCACCGGAACGGTCCATTGCAAAATGGCCTCCACCACCTGCCCGTCTCGCCGATGCAGGGTGACGTTGTGGGTCAACTCCGTCCGCCCGTCCCAAAGCGCCTGCAACTCCGCGGCGAACGCCTCGCCAAAATCGGGCGCGAATTCCATCATCTCCGCGCGCGCCTGATCAAGATCGCGCAAGCCGCCCAACTCGAGCGCCGTTCGATTCGCCGCCACGATCCGCAACCGCGCAAATTGCTCGCGCAGCTTCTCCGGCCGCGCACGGAGATAGGCGCCGACATCCACGACCCCCTCGCGACGAAGCGTCGCCAGCCACTCGGTATTCGCCGCCATGTCGGTCACGAGCACCGCCACCGGCGCGTGATCGAAAAGAAACTGCAGCTTGCTCGCCGACACCGCGAAGGCCGCTGCCCGCTTGCGGTATTTGCCCCACATCAGCGCGAAGGACGCCAGCGATGCCAAACCGCCCGCCAACACCATGCTGGGCCAATCGTCGAACATCGAAGCGGCCGCGCCATCGCCAGCCCACAGCGTCGGCGCCGATCCACCCAGGCAGGCCAAGGCCCGGACGGACCATTGTGCCAAGCGACGCGGGGGGGGTTCCATAAGGACGCGGGAGCTGCACAAACCAGACCAAGCCCGCACCTGCCCTGTCGAGGCGCAAAGCTCGCTCGCTACCTCGGATTTGAGCTCCGAACCTCCTTCCGCCACCGAGTGGCGAAGCTTATGGCTATTTCCACCGGAACTTGTCCGCTCGGCGCGTATTATCCCATGTCATGAAACTACCCATCCTCCTCGCCATCCCTTCCCTCATGCTCGCGTCGCTCGCCTCCGTGCACGCCGAAGACGCGGCGCCCAAAACCGAAAGCGCCTATCCGCTCACGACCTGCGTGGTCGCCGGCGATGATCTCGGCTCCATGGGCGAGCCTTACGTCCACATTTACAAGGAAGCCGGCAAACCCGACCGGGAAGTCCGCTTCTGCTGCAAAGGCTGCCTGAAGAAATTTTCCAAAGACCCCGCCAAATACCTCGCCAAGCTCGATGCCGCGGCGAAGCCCGCCGACGAAAAACCGGCCGCACCCGCCGCTAACGCCCACGCCGGCCACAACCACTAAGCGCCGCATGGAGGACGCCGCCCCCGGCGTCCTCCCGTCTCCACAGCGCTCCGCTCCCATGCGCGCCCGCCTCCTCGTCCCTGCCCTCGCGTGCCTGATGGCCTCGCTCCCGCCTCTCGTCCACGCGCAGGCCGAGCTGCCCGCGCCGCCACCCGCGGCCGCCCTGCTCGCGTCGGTCTCGCAGGCGCCCGCGCTCAAGGCCGCCCGCGCTCGGGCGGAAGCCGCCCGCGCCCGCACCGCCGCCGCCGGCCGCCTGCCCGACCCGGAAATCGAAGGCATGTATTCCCAAGCCCGTGAACCGATGGGCGAGGATTACCCGATGTGGGAAATCAACCTCCGCCAGCCTCTCCCCAAGGCCGGCGAGCGCGCCGCCGATCGCCAACGCGCCGCCGCCGTCGTTTCGATGGCCGAGGCCGACTACGCCCTCATGGCCGGCGAGATGAGCTCGGACACCGCCATGGCGCTCGTCGAAGCCGAGACCGCCCGCGCCCGCGCCGCCCTCCTCGAACGCCAGATCGAACGCACCGAACAGGTCCTCGCCGTCGTGAATACCCGGCTCTCCTCCGGTTCTGGTCGCGTCGCCGACCGGCTCGCCCTCCAGACGCGCATCGCCGCCATGCGCCTCATGGTCGAGCAGGATCTCCGTATGGCGGACGACGCGCTCGCCGAGGCGCGAGGTCGCCTCGGCCTCGCCGCCGACTCCCCGCTCCCCCCGTTTTCCGCGCCCTCCGGCACCGAAATCGATCCGGAGAATCCGCCCGCGCTCCGTCTTGCGTCCGCCAAATCCGACGAAGCTCGCGCCATGGCTCGCATGGCCCGCGCCTCCGCCCGCCCCATGAGCGCCGTCGGCCTTCGCTTCGAGCGCGAGGAACAACCGATGGGCAACATGGACACCATCGGCGTCGTGTTCATGACCGAGATCCCCTTCCGGTCCCGCGGCTACGCCCGCGCCGAGGAGCGCGCCGCCCGCGCCGAGGAAAACGCCGCCCGCGCCGACGCCGATGCCGCGCGCCACCGGGCCCGCGCCGCCCTCGCCCGCGCCGAGCGCGCCGGCCGCCTCGCCGCGACATCCCGCCGCCTCGCCGAGGAAACCGCCGCCCGCCTGGATGCCGAATATGACTCGCTCATCCGCTCCGTCGGCACGACATCCGCCGGCATGGGCGGAGAAACTCCCGTGCTTATGGTGCTTGAGATCCTCGAGCGCCAGACCGACGCCCAGCTTCAGATCATCGAAGCCGAATCCGCCGCCCGCCTCGCCCGCGCCGAACTCTGGCGCCACGCCCCGGCCACTCTTTTCACGCCATGAAGTCCGTCATCCTTTTTCTCGCCACGTTCCTTCTTGGCGCCGCCCTCGCCCTTGGCGCGCGCATCGTGATGCACAAACCTTACGCCGAGCCCGCCTCGAAAACCCTTGCCCCGCCTCCCGCCCCGGACCCGCACGCCGGTCACGCCGCCGCCGAAACGCCGAAACCCGCCGTTCCCGCGCCTGCCGCCGACGCCAAACCCGTCAACACGGTCTGCGCCATCTGCGGAATGGACGTGGACCCCGAGATAAAGCCCGCCGTCTATCAGGGTAAACTTGTCGGTTTCGGCTGCGCCGCCTGCCCTCCCAAATTTGCCAAGGACCCCGACCGCTACGGTCCCTCCGCCCTCCGCAACGAAGTGGCGCCGAAATAAACAACCCTTCAACGCAGAGACGCGGAGTCGCAGGAAAAAAAAGGCGTCTCCGCCCTCCGTCCTTCTCTCCGCGCCCCTGCGTCTCTGCGTTCAACAATTCCGACATGCGTCCCCTTCCCTCCTGGGCCGTCGCCCTCCTCGGTCTCGCCGCCGGCGCCGTCACAGTCGCCCTCATTCCGGACTCCGCGCTCTTCCACTCCGCTTCCGGGCACAAGCACGCCGACGCCTCCCCGGTCAACACCGGCGAACGCTACGCCTGCCCGATGATGGACTTCATCGGCAACAAACCCGGCGCCTGCCCGGTTTGCGGCATGGAGATGAGCAAGGTCGTCGCCGGCGAACTCGCCGCCGAGCAAACTCGCCGCATGGGCCTGGAAACCAGCGTCGTTCGCGCCGGCCCCGCCGTGGCGACCGTCCACGCGTATGGAACCGCGGAATACGACAATCGCTTCACGAAAATCGTCATTCCCCGTGTCGCCGGTCGCATCGTGCAGCGCTTCGAGGCCACCTACGGCTGCTGCGAGGAGGTCGAGGCCGGCGCGCCCATCGTCGAGCTCTACAGCCCCGAGGTGATCGCCGCGCAGGGCGAGCTCCAGGCAGCTCTAAAACTCAAGGACGACGCCCTCGTTGCGAGCCTGCGCGAGCGTTTCTCCCGCTGGAACCTCGCCGAGATCGCCGATGCGATCGTCGCCGGCAAGCCCGCCTCCGAGACGGTCGTCATTCACTCGCCCTTCGCCGGCCAGGTCCAGCAGCAGGATGTCGAGATGATCAACGACACGCTCGCCGTCGGCCGCGAGGTCATGCCCGACACGCCGCTGCTTCGCATCGTCGACCCCGATAAACTCGCGCTTGTCGTGCACGTTCCCGAGCCCCGCGCCAACTGGATCGACGAAGGCCAGTCGGTGCGCATTTCCAGCGACGATGCCGGCCCGCTCCCTCAGATCAAAGCCGAGATCGCTCGTGTGGCCTATGAGATCAACCCCACGCTCCGATCCCGCGAGGTTCGCATCTATCTCAGCCACGCCCGCAGCCTCCTCTCGCCGGGCAGCCTCGTGAATGTTCGACTGGAGGCGGCTCTAGGCCAGGACCTCAAACCCGCGGACCCGCTGGACCGGTCGACCTGGGGCGAATTCGCCCTCGTGCCCAAAACCGCGGTGCTCTCCACCGGGGTGCGCAACGTCGCGTGGAAAGTCGCCTCGCGGGACAGCCACGGCCGCGCCCGCTTCGAACTCGCCCCTCTCGCCCTCGGTCCCCGCATCGAGGACGAAAACGGCAACGACCTCTACGTCGTCCGCGCCGGCCTTAAACCCGGCGACGAGGTCGCCACGCAAGGCGCCTTCCTCATCGACAGCCAGGCCCAGCTCGCCGGCACCGCCAGCCTCCTCTTTCCCACCGGCGCCACCGCGCCGGCCGCCCACGTCCACTAAACACCTACGCGACCGCAACCACTGGTCATTGGTCATCGGTCATTCCAGCCATGCTGGCCTTCGCCATCCGCAACCTCTTCGTCACGCTCGCCGTCGCGCTCGGCCTCGCTCTGGCCGGGCTCTGGGCCTGGCGGCAGGTGCCTGTCGACGCCATCCCCGACCTCTCGGACAACCAGGTCATCGTCTGGGCCGAATGGCCGGGCCAGTCGCCGGAGGACGTCGACCGCCAGGTCACCTCGCGGCTGGCGCGCGAACTCCAAGGCCTGCCCGGCGTGCAAACCGTCCGCGGACTTTCCCTCTACGGCGGCAGCTACGTCTATGTCATCTTCGAAGACCGGCGCGACCTCTACGAAAACCGCACGCGCACGCTCGAGCGCCTTTCTCAAATCCAAGGCATTCTTCCCGCTGGCGTAACCGCGAAGCTAGGCCCCGACGCCACCGCGATGGGACAGGTCTACGCCTTCACCCTCCAAGGTCCGCGCGACACCGAGTCGAAGCGCTACGTCCTCGACCAGATCATCATCCCCGCCCTTCGCGCCGTGCCCGGCGTCGCCGAGGTCGCCCCCGCCGGCGGCGTCGTGCGCGAATACCAGATCGACATCGATCCGGCGCGCCTCGCGGAGCAAAATATCACGCTCGATCAACTCATGGGCGCCGTCCGCGCCGCTGGCCGTGACGTCGGCGCGATGAGCGTCGAGCAAAGCGGCATCGAGACCATGATCCGCGGCGCGGGCTTTATCCGTTCCGTGAAAGACGTGGAAAACATCGTCATCCGCGGCGACCGCATGAAGGGCGCCGGCGTCCGCCTCGGCCAGATCGCCAACGTCCAGCTCGGCGGCCAATTCCGCCAAGGCCTCCTCGCCGACGGCCACGAGGAGCAGGTCGGCGCCATCGTCGCCCTGCGCGTCAACGAGGACCCG
>CAMLQS010000024.1 GCA_946482165.1 uncultured Verrucomicrobiota bacterium
CTTCACCCCTCCCGCCGGCTTCAATGCCGCCGGCTACTACACCGGCACCCTCTCGCAAGGCTCCGCCGGCAACGCCTTCACCATCACGGCGCCGGTCGAATCCGTCGGCGTCGCCTGGGCCTGGCGCGGCGCCGGCGACCCGATGTTCCTCGCCCTCGTGTATCCGGGTTCCAACAACATCCAGATCGACGCCGCCAGCACCGCCCTCGCCCTCGTCGCCCTTTCCCCGCTCGCCCCCAAGGGCGACCCCGCCACGCTCGACGCCGTCCTCGACCGCGCCGCCGGCAGCCCCGAGCTCGCCGCGGTCGCCAACCTCATCGCCGCCGCGTCCACCGCCGGCCACGCCTACCTCGACGACGGCCGCTTCGCCGCCCTCCACGAGGCCCTGCTCACCCGCGCCTTCACCGAACCGGAGCCATCCGCCCTGCTCTCCGCCTCCTTCGTCCCTCCCGGCGCCGGCTACGTGCGCCCGCTCGAACCCGAAAACGCCATCGCCCCGCGCCGGCTCGACCACGCCATCACCCAGCTCTCCGCCGAGCCGCCGCTGCAAAAACTCACCTCCTCCCCCGCCGCCGCCAACCCCACCCGCCTTCACCAAAACCTCGAGCTCTGGCGCGTCAACCCGGCCTGGTTCACCGATGGCTTCGACCACATCAACCGCCTCGCCATCACCGACCGCCCCTGGCAGCTCGACTCCCTCCCCTACGCCTCGGGTTTCGTGAACGCCGAACTCGGTTCCGCCAACCTCGATCCCGGCGAATGGATCGGCAAAGGGGTCGCATTCCTCCTCGACGGCGTCACCGACACCCCCTCCACCGACAACCAGTTTTTCCTCCATCGTGATCGCCCCGGCATCTACATGCTGAACGCCTTCAGCGGGAACATCTGGTTCGGCACCAACGCCCTCGACCCCGGCCGCTCCCAATCCTTCCTCATCAGCCAGATCGATCCCAACGGGCAGTGGGGCGCCGCCCTCGTCACCAATCTCCTCATCGGCGCCGTGGATGTCGCCTCCATCTTCCTGCCCGAGCTGCCTCTCCTCGGACGCAAGGAACTCGGCGACATCGCCAAGTCCGTCGCCGTCGAGCTCACCAAATCCATCTCCGCCTATCAGTCCGCCTACGGCGAACTCGACCGCGACGCCACCATCCAGCTCGCCAAGACCGCCGCCGTCGCCGTGGCCAAGGCCGCCTCCGGCGTCGTCGCCGGCGCCGCCGCCGACAACAAACGCGACGGCTTCATCGGCGGCGGCCTCCGCCTCATCGGCCAGCTCTTCGACGCGGCCGGCAAGGTCAGCTCCGGCCTGCAGGCCGTCGAGCGCGGAGCCTCCCTCGTCACCCCCACCCACTACGCCGTCGAACGCACCATCGTCACCGTCGGGGATCCATTCGGCCCGCAGATTCTCGCCTTCCAACCCTCCGCCGCCCGCTCCGGCGAGAGCCTCGTCGTCACCGGCGAAAACCTGCCCTTCTCCACCACCGGCCTCGAGTTCTCTTTCGTCACTTTCGAGGCCACCGGCAGCCCGCCGCCCATCTCCGCCCGCCTCGTCGCCCCCATCGCCCAGTCCAACGGCGGCATCTACCGCATCCAGATTCCCTCCGCCGCCCAGTGGCAGGCCGCCTTCGGCCCCGGCGACCACAACGTGTTTCTCGCCCTCCGCAACACCGTCAGCGGCGGCGAAACCACCACCCAGGCCAACCCCTTCCCCAACTACCAGTTCACCTACCGCGCCCCGCCGCAGATCACCGCCATCACGCCCAGTCCCGCCCGCTCCGGCGACACCATCGAGATCGCCGGCCCGGCCCTCGATCCGCACGTGCTGCAAAACACCTACGTCGAGATCGACGGCTCCTCCGCCGGCTACGTTTTCTCCAGCACCCCGGGCCGGGTTTACACCATCCTGCCCGGCGGCCTGAGCGTCGGCGCCCACTCGCTGCGCCTCATCTTCCGCGACGCCTCCACCTTCGCCATCGTCGGCGGCTCGAACACCCTCCCGTTCACCATCCACGACCCTTACCCCGCCCCGACCCAGTCCAACACCCGCTCCCTCCTTATTACCCGCCGCGATCTCTCCAACACTCCCGACGGCGACCTCAGCATCCACGAGGCCCTCGCCCTCGCCTCCGGCACCCTCGGCCGCGCCATCACCGTCCGCCCCCAGACCGGCGAGCCCGAAGGCTACTTCGAGTCCGACTGGGTGTCGGGCGAAGACTACGGCCCCGGCGGCGCCATCCGCGACAGCGTCAGCGTCGCCAACTTCGCCACCGGCCCCACCTCCTTCACCCTCACCGCCCCGCTCCCCCCGCCCGCCAGCGGCGACAGCGTCAGCCTCACCGGCCTCGTCTTCGACGGCGCCGGCACCCCCGAGGGCACCATCGCCTACGATCTCCGCGGCGTATCCGGTCACCAGTTACAATACGGCACCTTCCGCAATTTCCCCGGCGAGGGCGTCCTCCTGGGCAACGGCTCGCGCTTCAACTTTCTCAGCCTCGTCACCATCGAGAACCCCGACGGCGACGGCATCGTGCTCGCCGGCGACGCCTCCGACAACCGCTTCTACTCCCCCGTCGTCCGCGACGCCGCCGGCGTCGGCCTGCGCCTCGCCGGCTCCGGCGTCACCCGCAATATCCTCGGCAGCGCCACATCCCCTCCCCTCGGCGGCGGCCCGCGCTCCCTCCTCGCCGTTTACGACGCCGTCGACCACGGCGTCCTCCTCGAGGCCGGCGCCCACGGGAACTTCCTCGACCTCGGCGAGATCCGCGGCTGCGGCGGCGACGGCCTGCGCGTCACCGGCGCGGGCACGGAGGGCAACCAGCTCGGCGCCGGCGCCCTGCCCGGCTTCCGCGACATCGCCGGCAACGCCGGCCACGGCGTCCATGTGCTCGACGGCGCCACCGGCAACTTCCTCACCAACCTCGCCGCCTCCGGCAACGGCGGCGACGGCTTCCGTATCGACGGACCCGCTACCCGTTACAACACCCTGCGCAGCTCCTCCGCCGGCTTCGATTTCGCCGCCGAAGGCACCGCCGCCTTCCGGGCGCCCGACACCGGCCACTCGCTGCTCGTTCAAAACAGCCCCTTCAACACCATCGGCACCCGCGGCACAGATTCCGGCCTCAACACCACGCTCAACCACTTCGGCGGCTCCCTCGCCTCCCCCTCGGTCCTCGTCACCGGCCCCGACGCCCACCACAACGTCATCGACGCCTCCGCCTTCGGCTACATGGACCCGCTCCACGTATCCGACGACACGCCCCAATACCTCCTCGCCCCCGCCGCCGGCGACGCCCTCCGCCTCACCGGCGGCGCCCACGACAACCTCATCGGCTCCGCCGCCCGCGTCGCCGAGCTCGTCGTCCTCGCCGCTCCGAACGGCGCCGGCATCCGCATCGACGGCGACGGCACCGACCGCAACCAGGTTCTAGGCGCCTCCATCGGCTTCCGCCGCTCCGACATCGAGCTCGTCGGCCAGGAGGTCCGCGTCGGCATCCACGTCCGCGACACCGCCGCCGACAACCGCATCGGCGAGGTCGGCGAATCCCTCGGCTCCACCCACCGCCCGCACAACCGCTTCGGCCACATCGTCGAGGCCGCCCTCCTCCTCGAAAACGTCCAGGCCGCCCTTACCCCCGCCGGCACGCCCCTCGACGCCAATCACCTCGTCAACAACCGCATCGGCTCGACGGTCTTCGGCGACGGCCCCATCGTCCACCCCGAGATCGGCATCCACCTGAAGGGCGCGGTCACCGGCCAGTTCGTTGGCGGCCCCACCCGCGCCCACGGCAACCAGATCAGCCGCTTCGGCTACGCCGCCATCTGGATCCAGGGCGGGGTCATCCCCGACTACGCCAACCGCAATCGCATCACCGGCACCTGGACCTTCTCCGCCGCCGGCACCAGCGGCTCCACCGTGAACACCGATCCCTTCGCCGGCCCCATGCCCTCCCATTCCCTGCTCATCTCCGGCGGCGCGAGCGGCCAGGTGGTCGGCGAGGAGTGGCCGCTCTACAACCAGTTCGGCGGCGCCTGGGTCAACACCTACGTCGACGGCGGCGCCGACCACTGGCTGCGCGCCTCCTGGTTCGATCTCGGCGGGCGCTCGACGATCTTCGTCCGCAACGCCTCCTCCTGCCGCATCGGCGGCACCGACCCCGCCCACCTCGTCCACCTCACCCGCGGCGCCAGCACCGGCGAGCCGCTCACCGCCGCCATCGTGCTCGCCGGCGGCGGCGGCCACCGCGTCGAGGGCGCGCTCATCGGCGACCGCGGCACCACCGACACCATCTGGGGCTCCCGCTCCCACGGCATCCTCGTGTGGAACTCCGCCAACAACCGCATCGGCGGCCCCGAACGCCGCTCCGGCAACACCATCGTCCGCTCCGCCGCCGACGGCATCCGCATCCTCGGCGCCGGTTCCACGGGAAATCTCGTCGGCAACAACCGCATCGGCGCCGGCGCCCCGGCCAGCCCCAACCAGGGCAACCTCGGCGCGGGCGTCCACTTCCTCGACGGAGCTCACGACAACCTCCTCGGCGGCTTCCAGACCCCGTGGGGCGTTCCCGCCGGCCCCGGTATCCTTTCCCCGAATACGATCCGCGACAACGCCGGCGACGGCGTGCTCGTCGCGGGCGCCGCCACCGCGGGCAACGCCATCCTCGCCAATTCGATCCACACGAACGGCGGCCTAGGCATCCGCCACTCCAACGGCGGCAACCGGAACCAGCCCCCGCCCGCCCTCGTCACCCTCTCCGCCGGCCGCATCCACGGCCAGGTCGCGAGCCTCGCGAGCACGCCGGCCGGCAGCACCATCGAGATTTTCATGAATCCGAACGCCCCGGAGCCCGAGGGCGAGGTGTCCTTCGGCCGGGGCCTCGTCGCCGCCGACGGCACCTTCAGCTTCCCCTACCCCTTCCTGCCTCCGGCCGGCGTCATAACCGCGACCGCCACCCACGCGACCACCGGCGACACCTCGCAGTTCACCAACGCCGTCGTGCTCCCCGCCACCTTCGGGTTCCGGCTCTCCACCCCGGTCGGCGAAGGCTCCGTCACCCGCGCCTGGCCGGGCGGCGCCTCGCCGTTCCCCGCCGTCGTTCTCACCGCCTCCAGCGAAGGCGCCGAAGTCGAGGTGACCGCGCTCCGCGTGCGCGCCTCCTCCTCCTCCTCCGGCGCCCTCGCCGCCATCGCGGGCGTCTCGCTCTTCGAGGACGTGGATCGCGACGGCGCCTGGTCCGCCCCCGACCGGCCGCTCTCCGATCCGCTCGCGCCCGCCGCCTTCTCCGGCCCCGACTCCATCGCCGCCATCGCCCTGGCCGGCGCCCGCATCCACCCCGACGAATCCAGGAACTGGATACTTCGTCTCCACCCCGCCGACGGCGTCGCGCCCTCCGGCTCCGTCCAGTTCGAGGTCGCCGACGCGAACGCGGTGGACGAAATCTACTGGGAACCGCTCGGCCACGCCGGCGTGGCCGCCGTCTTCCCCCTTCGCTCCGCCACGCTCACGAGCGGCGCGACCGCCGATCCGCTCGCCGCCTGGCGCGCCGGGCACGGCCTGCCCGCCGACGGCAGCGGCGACGGCGCCAACGCGGCCGACCCCGATGGCGACGGCCTCCCCAACCTCGCCGAATACGCCCTCGGTTCCTCGCCCGTCGACGCGACCGACGCCGCCCGCCCGGCGATCGCCCGCCTCTCCTCGCCGACACGCCTCACCCTCACCTACGCGCGACTGCGCGCCGACATCACCTACACGGTCGAGGCGACCACCGATCTCGGCACCGTCGCCTGGTCCGCCGCTGGCGTCGATCAAGGCGGCGCGGGAACGCCCGTCACCGCCACCTACCCGCTCGCCGGCCCCCGCACCTTTCTCCGCCTCCGCGTGACACCTTCCGCCCCTTGATCACGAACTTCGGGCATCCAAGGCCGAACCCCGATGGGAGAGCACTTTACTGCAGGCGCAGCGAATGCGTCTCGATCACCTTTTCGTCGGCGCCTACCAAGACCAGATAGACGATGTAGTTGAAGGGACGCTTAAGCATGCCGGGCGATGCGAGCGTCTCCGCCCCCGCCGGCACGAGCACCGTGAAACGCGGCCGGGTGTCGTTCCATCGCGCCGTAATGCGAACGGCGTCCGCCGGCTCCTTCTTTTTCTCCTGATTGTAGAAAGTGACCTTCAGCTGCACGCCCTCGGCCTCCACGCTCAAAAATCGGCCGTCGGGACGAGTGAGGACGACGCCCGGGATCTTGATTTCCTCTTCCTTCTTTTCCCCGGCGGCAGCGGCCGCCGGCGCGGGCTTAGTCGCTGCGGGAGGGACGGGCGCGGCGGGTTTGGCTGGTGGCGTGCCTTGGGCGAAAACAACCGAACCCAACAGGCAGTAAGCGGCGAAGAGGGAGGCGGGGCGCATAAACCGAAGCATGGCCCGGCATCCACCTCGGGCAAGCGTGCGCCGGGCGAACCGGCCGTAAATTCAACTTCCCTCGCTCGACAAGCTTCGCTTGCCGGCCGCCGGCTTGGCTCCGCCGCCCAAGGCTTGGGCGCGCATCTCGCGCCAGCGGGCCAGGCGCTCCGCCAGCTTCGCCTCGATGCCCGCGGTCTTCGGCGTGAAAAGGCGGAGCGGTTTTTCCAAGTAGGCCTGCGGCGCGATGTTTTCCGGAAAGTCGTGCGCGTAGAGGTAGCCCTTGCCGTGGCCGAGCGCCTTGTTGGCTTTGCCTCCTTTGTCGCGCAGCGCCATCGGCACCGGTTGCACGGTCTGTTCGGCGACAGCCTGCTTGGCGGCGGCGAGGGCGAGGGTCACCGAATTGCTCTTGGGCGCGCAGGCGATGTGCAGCGTGGCGTGCGCCAAGGCGTATTCCGCCTCGGGAAGGCCGACGAACTCCGCCGCCTGATGCGCGGCGACCGCCATGGGCAAGGCCAGCGCGTCGGCAAGACCCACATCTTCGCTCGCCAGAATCACAAGGCGTCGCGCGATGAAGCGCGGGTCTTCGCCGCCGGCGAGCATCTTGGCCAACCAATAGAGCGCGGCGTCGGGATCGGAACCGCGGCAGCTTTTGATGAAGGCCGAAACCGTGTCGTAATGCTCGTCCTCGTCCGCGTCGTAGCGAATGCGCCGCTCGCGGGCGAAAACCTCCAGCTCGCCCGCCGTCACCGGCGCAGCGGGAGGCAGGCCGGCGACGATCACTTCGAGGGCGTTGAGCGCGCGGCGCAGGTCGCCGTCGCAGAGCTTCGCGAGGTCGAGCAACACCGCCTCGTCCGCCGTGCAACCCGTGGCGCCGAGGCCGCGCTCGGCATCGACAAGAGCGCGGGCGAGCACGCTCGCGACCGCCGCGGGCGCCAGCGGCTCGAGCCGGAACAGATGGCTGCGCGAGAGCAACGGCGGGTTCACATAGAAACCGGGGTTGTGCGTCGTCGCGCCGATGAGGCGGATGTAGCCCTCCTCGACGTCGGGCAGGAGCAGGTCCTGCTGCGACTTGTTGAACCGGTGCAACTCGTCGATGAAGAGCAGGGTGGGCTCCGAAGGCCGGCGGCGCGCCGTCGCCAGGATCTCGCGCAGCTCGCCCACGTTGCTCATCACCGCGTTCACCCGCACGAAGCGGCTGCCCGTCACGCGCGCGATCGCCTCGGCGAAACTGGTTTTTCCGCAACCGGGCGGCCCGTAAAAAATCAGGCTGCCGAAGCGGTTGGCGGCGATGAGCCGGGCAAGGAGGCCGTCCGATCTGGTGAGGTGCTCCTGCCCCGCGATCTCCTCGAGGCTGCGTGGTCGCATGCGCGCGGCGAGCGGCTGCCGCGCGGGTGCGCCCGAGGCGGAAGCCGAGGCCGGGACCGGCGCCGGGGCGACTTCGCCGAACAAATCATTCTCGCCGCTCATGCCGCCGGGAGGGGACTCATTTCACCGCCTGGCGCAACTCGATCGGCTTGGCGTGGCCCTTCGCGGTGCGAAGACGCAGGTTGAGCATCTCGACGATGAAGGCGAAGGCCATCGAGAAGTAGATATAACCCTTCGGGATGTGCTGGCCAAGGCTCTCGCCGACGAGCGTGACGCCGATCAGAATAAGGAAGCTGAGCGCGAGCATCTTGATCGTCGGGTGGCGGTTCACGAAGTCGCTGATCGCGCCGGCGAAAACGAGCATGACGCCGAGCGAAATACAGACGGCCGTGATCATCACCCAAAGCTTGTCGACCATGCCGACGGCCGTGATCACCGAATCGAGCGAGAACACGACGTCGAGCAGCAGGATCTGAACGATCACCGCGCCAAACGAGATTACCTTGCCCGTCGGGTTGGCCTCGCCGTCCTCGCCCTCGAGCTTGTGGTGGATCTCGGTCACGCTCTTGCCGATCAGGAAGAGGCCGCCGATCAGAAGGATCAGATCTCGCCCGGTCAGCGCGTGATCCAGGACCGGGAGCGTGAACAGCGGCTTCGTGAGGCCCATGAGCCAGCTGATGCTGAAAAGCAGGGCGACACGCGTGACGAAAGCGAGCATCAGGCCGGTTTGACGGGCCTTCTTCTGCTGATCCTTCGGAAGCTTGCCCGCCAAGATCGAGATGAAGATGACGTTATCGATGCCGAGAACGATCTCGAGCAGCGTAAGCGTGAGGAGGGGAACGATCCAAGTGCCCGGGTCGGAGAGAATATCCATAGAAGTGGGAAGTCGCGAAATGGGACGGGCCGCCGCCCCGCGTCAATGGCGACCGGAAGGAGTTGGAAACGCCCGTCCGGTTTTCCAAGTCGCTCAGGCCGTTGCCGCCCGGGCGGTCGCCGACGCGAAATTCCGGTAGATTTGCAGGCCCTTCGCCTGGCTCTTTTCCGGATGGAACTGCGTGGCAAAACAGCGGCCGCGGGCTATCGCCGCCGTGAAGACGCCGCCATAATCGCACTCCGCGAGCACCAGCGCGGGATCGGCCGGCACGCAGTGGAAGCTGTGCACAAAGTAAAAGGCCTCCCCCTCGGCGCGCAGCTCCGCGCGCAGCGGCGAATCCGCCTGGGTGAAACGCACGTCGTTCCAGCCCATGTGGGGAATCTTGTATTCCGCCGGACGCACGAAACGAAGCACCCGGCCGGGGAACACGCCCAACCCCTCGGTGCCCGCGCCGCCGCCTTCCTCCGAATGCTCGAAGAGCGCCTGCATTCCAAGGCAGACCCCGAGGAATGGCTGATCCGCGGCGATCCACTCGCGCACCGTGCGATCAAGCCCGGTGGAGCGCAGCGAGGCCACGCAGTCGCGAAGCGCGCCCACGCCGGGAAGCACGAGACCGTCGGCGTCGGCCGCCTCGACCTCCAGGGGCGTGCGCACGACGCGCACCTCCGCGCCGACGGCCTCGAGGGCCTTGGTCACGGAGCGAAGATTGCAGATTCCGTTGTCGATGACGGCGATCATTTGAGCAGGAAACGTGGAGCCGTGAGCAAGGAGCCCGAAAGCGCGCTCAGATCAAACCCTTCGTGCTCGGCACCTGATCGGCGGAGCGCGGATCGATTTTCACCGCCGCGTCCAGAGCGCGCGCGAGGGCCTTGAAGATCGCCTCGGCGACGTGATGCGGCTCCTCCCCGTAGTCCAGCTTCACGTGGAGGTTGCACGCGAGGGCGTTGCTGAAGGCGCGGCAAAACTCCTTCACGAGGATGAGATTGAAATCGCGCACATACATCGTCGGCGCGATGACGTCGTAAGCCAGCGCGGCGCGTCCCGAAAGATCCACCACGACTCGCGCCAGCGCCTCGTCCATCGGCACGTAGAAAAAGCCATAGCGCACGATGCCGCGCTTGTCCCCGAGCGCCTGTTTGAACGCCTCTCCGAGCACGATGCCCACATCCTCGACCGTGTGATGGTAATCCACCGCGACATCCCCCACGCAGGTCACGTCGAGATCGAAGTGCCCGTGCTTCGCGAACAGCGTGAGCATGTGATCAAAGAACGGCACGCCCGTTCCGATGTTGGAACGACCGGCGCCGTCGACGGCAAGGCGGAGCTTGATGTCGGTCTCGGCGGTTTTTCGAGCGATGGAAGCGGTGCGAACGGCGGGCATGGCGAAAGAAACGGCAATCTCACGGTCCGACCGGAGTAAATACAAGCCCCCGCATCGGCCTTTCCTGCCGCGACCGGTTGCGCGGGCGTCGGTGCTTTCTTTGAGTCCCGCTTCGCGGGAGAGGCCTCCCGGTGGAATGCGTCCCTTGCCGCAAGCGGGGCCGTAGTCTCACGAATCCTGTTAAATCCCCTCGCCCCTTGCGCGGCCGCCCCTAGGGTCGCAACCCTACCCCATGAAGTCTGCTGCGCACCCGCTGCTTGCCCCGGCCACGTGGTCCCAACGGCTTGCGGTCGGAACGGGGCTCGCGGTCGCCTGCGGGGGCCTCCTCGTTCTTTCGGGCTGGTGGCTCCAGATTGACGTATTGGTGCAGGGCGGCCCCGACCACGAGTCCGTCAAGGTCAACGCCGGGCTGTGTTATCTGCTCCTCGGACTCGCCCTTGCCGCGCAAGCGCGGTCGGGCCGGCCCATCGCATGGCTGGCGCTCACGCCCGCCATGATCGGAGTGCTGACCCTCGTTCAACCGGTCCTCTTCGCCATTTTCGGTCTGGAGCTGGGCATCGATGAGCTCCTCGCGGCCGACCGGCTCGCGGAGCCTTCCATCGGGCACCGCGGGCGCATGTCGCCCGCGGTCGCCGCCGGACTGGCCCTGGCCGGCCTCGTCATCAGTCCGCTTCTCGGCGCCCAGCCTTTGCGCCGCGCCTTGGCGATCGGCCTCGCCGGCTCCTTGCTCGCCGCCGTCGGCAGTTCGGGCATCGTCGGCCACGCGCTGAACCTTCCCAGCGGCGTGGTCTGGGATCTCGGCAGCACCTCCCCCTGGGCGGGCGCTCTCTCGCTCCTGCTCGGCCTGGCCCTCCTCGCCTGCGCCTGGCGTATCCATCGCACGACGACGGACGCCCCCCCGGGATGGCTGCCGCTTCCGGTCGTCGTCGCGTCCGGCACCATCACCCTTCTGCTCTGGCTCGGACTGGCGGAGCGCGAGAGCGCCTATACCGCGCTCAAAACCCGCAACGCCATGAACAGCCTGGCGAGCAACATCAGCTTCGAGATCGAGCGCCAGGCGGCCGCCCTGGGCCGCGTCGCCCAGGCTTGGAGTTCGCTCGAAGGCGACAGCTCCAAGGTCCGCGAAATGGACGCCGACCGCTTTAGCAAGGAAACGCTCGGCTCCATCTGCCTCGCCTGGGTGGACCCCCAAACGTCCCACACGCTCTGGAGCGAAGGCAGCGAAGCCCTCCACAATTACGATCACCGCCGCGAGCCGGCCCGCGCCGACGCGATGGCGAACGCCCGTTTTCTCCCCGCCGTCTCCGGGAGCTTCAACGTCGGCGGCCACGGCCTGGGCTTCTCGATCTACGCGCCGGTGCTTTCGAAGGACAAACTCAGCGGCTACGCCTCCGCCGACTTCACCTACGAGCGCTTCTTCGACGACCTCAACAGGCGCCTCCGCCTTTCGGACAAGCACGCCTTCACCGTGGCCGTCGCGGCGCGAGTGCGGGACCTCGAGGTGAGGAACGTTCCCGTCTACGACTCCCGCGGCCATAAGGGCGCCGGTCCCGTTCCCGGCGCGCTCGAGGAGGACTTCACCATCTTCGACCGCCGCATGCGGCTCTCCTTCTCGCCGCCCGCCGAAGACGAGGCCGCCACGCGCCTCCGCCTGCCTGGCGTCGCCCTCCTCACCGGACTTGGAATCACCTTCCTGCTCGGTCTTTCCGTCCATCTCGCCCGCGTCGCGAAAAGCGGCCAGCGCGAAACCGAACGCGCCAACGCGCTCCTCCGCGCCGAGATCGACGAACGCCGCCAAGCCGAGGCCGCCCTCCGCGCTTCCCAGCTCGCCGAACGCAAACTCGGCCTCGTCGCCGCGCGCACCGACAACATCGTGGTCATCGCCCGCCCCGACGGCGGCATCGAGTGGATCAACGAGGCTTTCACCCGCCTGCTCGGCCCCAACCTCCCCGAGATCGCGGGCAGGCCCGCCATCGACTTCATCGCCGCGCACGATCCGGCCGCCGCCCTTCGCCTGCGCCAGGCGGTGGACATCGGCGAAGCCGTGGCCAGCGACGTCTCCTGCCGCTCCCGTTCCGGCCGCCATTACGACCTCTCCGTCGACCTCCAGCCGGTCTACGCCGAGGACGGCCCCCTCGAATACATCATCCTCCTCGCCGTCGACGTCACCCAGCGCGTGGAGACGGAGCGCGAACTCCGCCGCGCCAAGATCGAGGCCGACGCCGCCTCCCGCGCCAAAAGCGACTTCCTCGCCTCCATGTCGCACGAGATCCGCACGCCCATGAACGGCGTGATCGGCATGACCAGCCTCCTGCTCCACACCGAGCTCACCGAAGACCAGCGCGACTCCGTCAACACCATCCGCCAGTCCGGCGAGACCCTCCTCGCCATCATCAACGACATCCTCGACTTCTCCAAGATCGAGTCGGGCCACCTCGAACTCGAGCTCATCCCCTTCGACCTCGCCGCCTGCGTCGAGGAAACCGTCGAGCTCTTCGCCCCCGTCGCCGCCAACCGCGGCATCGACCTCGCCTACCGCGTCGACCCCACCCTGCCCGCCTGGATCGAGAGCGATCCCACGCGTCTGCGGCAGATCATGGCCAACCTCATCAACAACGCCGTCAAGTTCACCCCCGCCGGCTCCGTCTCCATCGAGTTTCTCCCCCACCCCGAACAGCCCCGCACCCTCCTCGCCCAGGTGCGCGACACCGGCATCGGCATCCCTCGCGAACGCGCCGACCGTCTCTTCAAGCCGTTCTCCCAGGTCGACTCGTCCACCACCCGCAAATACGGCGGCACCGGCCTCGGCCTCGCCATCTGCCACCGCCTCACCCAGCTCATGGGCGGCGACATCGAGGTCTCGAGCACGGCCGGGGAGGGCTCCGTATTCAGTTTCACGATACCGCTTCGTCCGGCCAGGCCGGCCTTCGAAACGCCGCCGCTCGCCCTCCCCGATCCCCGTCCCGTCATCCTGCTGCTCGACTGCCATCCGCTCAACCGCCGCCGTCTCGTCGAGCAAATCACCTCGCACCTCGGCCCCGTTCTCGTCGCTCCCTCGGCGGCCGCGGCCCCCCGTCTGCTGGCCGAATCGACGCTGCGGCCCTCCGCCGTCGTGCTCGACTCCGCGCTCCTCGACGATCCCGCCACGCGCGGCGCCGTCGTCTCCGCGCTCCGCCCCCTCGGGCTTCCCGTCCTCTGGCTCCACCCCGCGGGCCGCCCGCCGCAGAAGCCCTCCGAGGTCGGGCCGGTCCACGCCTCGCTCGCCCGCCCCGCGCGCAACGGCCATGTGCTCGCCTCTCTCCGCCAGCTCCTCTCCCTCGAGCCCGCTCCGCGCGCGGCCGGCCTCGCCCCGCTGGAGATCGAACGCATCGGCGACTCGCTCCCCCTCTCCATCCTTCTCGTCGAGGACAACCTCGTTAATCAAAAGGTGGCGATCCGCTTCCTCGACCGTCTCGGCTACCGCGCCGACGCCGTCGCCAACGGACTCGAAGCCATCCGCGCCCTCGAGGATCGATCCTACGACCTCGTTTTCATGGATCTGCAAATGCCCGAGATGGACGGCTTCGAGGCCGCCCGCGAGATCCGCCAGCGCATCCCCGGCGAACGCCAGCCCGTGATCATCGCCCTCACCGCGAACGCCCTCCAGGGCGACCGCGACGCCTGCCTTGCCGCCGGCATGGACGATTACATCACCAAGCCGGTGAAACTCACCGACATCGCCGCCAGCATCCAGCGTCAGTTCGCGGTTTGATTCCTCCCCGCCGCCTGAGCGACCCGCGCGAAGCCGGGCCGCCGGCCTCCGGTTTCCGGGCAAGCTTGCCGGCCTTCGGCGCCCGCGCACCCTTCGCCGGATGAACCCCGTTCGTTGCATCGCGTTCGCCCCGCCTCGCGCCAGGCGCTGGATCTTCATCGGCGCCAGCCTGCTGGCCGGCCTCCCGGGCCCGCTTTGGTCCGCGGAACTTCCCCTCTCCGCCGATCTGCCCGCCGCCGGTTTCTCCCCCGCCCGGATCGAGCGCGTCCGAACGCTGATCGAAGACGCCGCCACCCGCGGCGACTTCGCCGGCGCCGCCTGGATCGTTCTCCGCGATGGCGAGGTCGTCTCGCGCGGCGCCGCCGGATACCGCGATCTCGCCGCCAAGGCGCCGATGCGCGAGGACAGCGTCTTCGCCATCGCTTCGATGACGAAGATCATCACCTCCGTCACCGCGCTCACGCTGCTCGAGGAAGGTCGCTTCAACCTCGACGATCCCGTTTCGGACTACCTTCCCGAGTTCAAAAATCTCCAGGTCTTCGCCGGCGGCACCGCCGAGGCGCCCGAGCTCGTCCCCGCCAAACAAGCCCTCACAATCCGCCATCTGCTCACCCACAGCTCGGGTTTCACCTACGGCATCTTCGACAGCGATCCGTGGCGCACCCTCTACGAACGCGAAGACCTTTGGTCGGCCCCCTCTCTCCGCGACTTCGCCTCCCGCGCCGCCCGTCTACCGCTTAAACACGAGCCGGGCGCCGCCTGGACCTATGGAATAAGCACGGACCTGCTCGGCGCGCTCATCGAACAAGTCACCGGCCAGACGCTGGGCGAAGCCATGCAGGGCCGCGTCTTCGGCCCGCTCGGCATGACCGGCACCAGCCTCGGCCACCGCGCCGATCTCGATCTCCGCCTCGCCAAGCTCTACGAGCGCTCCGGCGACAAGCTCGCCGAGATCCCAAACCCGCTCGAAAACATGCTCGGGCGGATCCCGAGCGGCGGGGCCGGCGCCTTCTCGACCGTCGGCGACTACGCGCGCTTCGCGCAGATGCTCGCGAACGGCGGCCGGCTCGAGGACACGCGCATCCTCGGGCGAAAGACGGTCGAGCTCATGACGGGCGACCAGATCGCGAAGCTCGATCCCGCCTTGTCGAACCGCTGGGGTCCGCCCGGCTTCGGGCTCGGCGTGCGCGTGCGCCTCGCCACCGACCGCGCCGAGACGCTGGGCTCCCCCGGCATGTATGGATGGGAAGGATACACCGGCACCCTGGTCCGCATCGATCCGGAGGAGCGCCTCGTGCTCGTGCTGATGCTCCAGCACCGTCCTTACAACGACCGGGGCATTTTCGAGAAATTCACCAACGTGGTCTACCAGTCGCTTGTCGACTGATCCCGGACGGCCCGCGGCATCCACGCGCCCGCCCTTCGCCCGTGCGCATTATCGCCCGGCGAACCAGCGCTCCCGCCAGCTCCGCAATGTTTCCACAAAGCCCGCCAGGCCGGTCGGCTTCACCACGTAATCGCTCGCGCCGAGCCGCATCGCGTCGTTCCGATCGCGTTCCTGATTGGAAAGGCTCAGAATCAAAACGGGAAGATTGGCAAACCGAGGCTGCGCGCGCACCCACTCCAAGACTTCGAGGCCCGTGCAGCCCGGCATCGACAAATCCAGCAGCACGAGCGCCGGGAACGGGTGGCTCTCCCGGTCCGCGAAGCGACCTTCGCCCGAGAGATACGCCTTCGCCGCGTAGCCGTCCTCGACTATGCGCAGGCTTGGCTCGAGTCCCGCGCGCTTCCAGCAGGCCTGCATGAGCAAGGCGTCGTTTTCGTCGTTTTCGGCATAGAGCACGAGGGCGGGACGTGGCGTGGAGAACGAAGTCATGAGGCGAGCGTGAGTTCGAGGCAGAATCGGCTGCCTTTTCCCGGTTCGGAACAGAAATCGGCCGAGCCGCCCATGCGCTCCATCGCCCGCCACACCATGGCGGGGCCGATGCCGACGCCGTTGTCGGGCTCGGCCAACCGCGCGCGTTCTCCCTGCGTCCCGGCGAAGACCTCCGCGCGCGGTCGCACCCCGGGCTCAACGAATTTCACGGCGTTGGACATCAGGTTCGACACACACTGCATCGGCCCGCCTCGTTGCCAAGCACGCGGGGGAAAGGCCCCCGCACGGCCGTGCGAGCGGTTCCGCCTGCCGGTCCGATGCCCCCGCGCAAGATGAGACGGGGTAAACCAACTCGCTAAATTCCGAAGCTGGTTTAGGCACTGACCTCCGAATAGGCCGATCCTCCGGGTGCTCCCGGCGCTCCACCCCCCGAAGCGTTTACTCTTTTATTACAGGCCTGTTTACTCAAAGCTCCACCACTCTCAATGAAGCACAGTCGCCGCCTTTCCATCGCGCTCCTTTTGGGCGACGTCGCGAGCGTGTTTCTGGCTTTCAACGCTGTCGCCGCCATGCGCGGCTTGCCGACGCCTTACTCGATTCTCGACTGGTCCTTGCTCGTGCCGGTGGCGCTCGTGCTGGCCGCGCTCGCGCTGATCGACGGCTATTCCTCGCGCACCGATTTCCTCTCGCTCGACTACGCCAGCCAGCATGTGCTGGCCGTGCTCGCCGCCGCCATCGGCACCGTGCTGGTGACCTACGTCGTGTTCACCGAAGGTTTCTCGCTCCAGCAAAGTCGTATCGTCGCGGCCTTCTCGTTCCTGCTTATAGCCCCGCTCGGACTCGGTCTCCGGAGACTGCTGGCCCTTCGCCGCGCCGTCGTCCTGCGTCACCACGCGGTCGTCTTTGTCGGCGATCTCGACAGCGCCGAGACCTTCACGGCGGAGTGCGCCCGCGTCGGGTTCAACCGCCAGATCGTCCACGCCGTGGCGGGCGCGGCCGATTCCGCGCCCGGGTTGCGCGCCTTGCCCGCCATCCTCGACGATATCGAATCCGGGCAGATTCAAGCCGAGGCGATCATCCTCCGCGAGTCCTCCCGCGAGCTGGCCCCCGGCCTTCCCCAGCGCCTGGTCCAGCTCCATTTTGCCGGCGTCCCCACCTACACCCTCGAGCGCTTTCACGAGGCGGTCTGGCGCAAGATCCCGCTCTACCGCATCAACCAGACCTGGCTCTTCCAGGAGGGCTTTTCGCTCGCGCGCGAACCCTTCTTCGAGCGCGCAAAACGCGTGTCCGACGTCGCGCTCGCGTTGGTCGTGCTCGCCTTCAGCGCCCCTTTGCTCGCCTTGGCCGCCATCGCCGTGCTCATCGACGACGGCGGACCGGTGTTCTTCCGCCAGACCCGGGTCGGGCGGCACCGCCGGCCCTTCACCCTGTTCAAGCTCCGCACCATGCGCGTCGCGCAGGACGGCGCCCGCTACACCGCCAAGGGCGACAAGCGCATCACCCGCATCGGCCACTTCCTCCGGGCCTCCCGGCTGGACGAGCTTCCCCAGCTATGGAACGTGCTCAAGGGGGACATGAGCATGATCGGCCCCCGCGCCGAATGGGACCTCCTCGTCGCCGACTACGAGAAGCGGATCCCCTGCTACCATTTCCGCCACCTCGTGCGGCCCGGCATCACCGGCTGGGCCCAGGTCAACTACCCCTACGGCGCGAACCTGGACGACACCCTGCGGAAACTGGAATACGATCTGTATTATATCCGAAACTACAGCTTCCGCCTGGACGCCGCCATCGTCATGAAGACCGTCCACGTGATGCTCTTCGGCAAAGGCCGGTGATCCCGTCGGCGCCTCACCGCGGCGCAAGCACCGCGACCACCGGGAAATGGTCGCTCGCCCAGCCGCCGCCCTCCGACGCGCGCGGGCGCTCCACCCGGCAGTCGCGCGCCGTCCAGCCGTCCCCGCGCATAAAAACGTAGTCGATGCGCGCATACGGTCCCCGGGCGCGCCAGGCGTTGAAGGTTCCGCCCCCGTCCCTTCGCGCCGCGGCGCCCGCCTCCGTCCAAAGATCGCGCCAGCCCCGCGCCGCCCGCAGCGCCGCGACCGCCGGCCCTTCCGCGGCCTCGTTGAAATCGCCAAGCAGCAGCACCGGCCCGTCCCAAGCCTCCGCGCGACGCCGCGCGAGATCCAGCCCGCGCCGACGCGCCTCCGGCGCGGCGTTGTCGAGGTGCGCGTTGTAGACCCGCAACCTCCTCCCGCTCCCGCGCTCCCTTAACTCCGCCCAGGTGCAGATGCGCGGCAGCGTGGCGCCCCAGCTCCGCGAGCCCGGCTTCTCCGGCGCGTCCGACAACCAAAAGGTGCCCGACTCCACCTTTTCGAATCGCTCCCGCCGAAACAGCACCGGGCAGGCCTCGCCTTCATCCGGATCGCGCTCCCGGCCCCGCGCCACCACCTCGAAGGCGGGCAACCGCCTTCGCAGATCGGTCAGCTGCCCCTCGAGCGCTTCCTGCAAACCCGCGATGTCGGCGGTGGCGTCGATCACCGCCGCCACCGCCTCGCGCCGCGCCTCCCAACGGTTCCCCCCGTCGCGCGGTTCGGCGTAGCGAATGTTGAAAGTCATCACGCGCAGCTCCGCCGATTTGGCGAATTCCGCGGCCGCCGCCGTCGTCGTCGCCATCGCGCGCTCGTCCGCGGCGGACAGGGACCCGCCCGTGACGAATGCCAACGCAAACGAACCCGCCAGGCTGGCGCAAAGAACGTCCAGCGCGTGTCCCGGCCGGCTACGACCGTCCCTGCCTGAACACGTATGGAGCGGATGCATGCCCCCCAAGCCTGCGCTCCGCAAACGGTGGCGCAACTCCCTGGCTGCGGCGTCACCGAATCTTTCGACTAGTCCGCGAGCCGATTTTCCCAGACCCTGCGCCGCTCACGCCATGTCCACCGCCCTCGCCCAACGCGCCGCGCACATCATTTCCCAGGTTTCGCCCGAAGAACCGGCCGACGCCGTCCTGCGCCGCGAGGTCGGTTCGAACCGCGAACTCGAGTCGCACGAGAAACGCGCGCTCACCGGCGCCGTTTTCGGCTATTACCGCTGGTTGCGCTGGCTCGAGGAGTCGCGCGCCCTGCCCCAGCGGGTGCTTGCCGCGATCGACCTCCAGCGCCGTTTCGACGCCGATCCGGCCGCGATCAAAGCCGAGGCCCTGGTGGCGCGCACCATTCCCGAATGGGCCCTCGCCGCCATCGATTTTCCCTCGCCCGAGGCCCGCCTCGCCTGCCTGCGCCAGCTCCAGCGCCCCCCCACGCTCTGGATCCGCCCGCAGCGCGAATTCGCCGCCTCCGTCGTCCGCGCGCTGCGCCACGCCACGCCCGCCGATCTCAGACATTCAGGTCTCAGCTTTCAGCCCTCAGCCCTCGCCGCCGTCACGGCGGCCCGCTACACCGGCCCGAGCGATCTCTTCAAAAGCGAGGAATTCAAAAAAGGCCTCTTCGAAATCCAAGACCTCTCCTCGCAGCTCGTCGGCCACGCCTGCGCCCCCTTGTCCACCGAGACTTGGTGGGACGCCTGCTGCGGTGAAGGCGGCAAGACCCTTCACCTCTCGGACCTGATGAACAACAAGGGCGTCATCTGGGCCTCCGACCGCCACACCGGCCGTCTCGCCAACATGCGCAAACGCGCCGCCCGCGCGCAGGCCTTCAATTTCCGCCAAGTCACCTGGAACGGCGGCCCCTTCCTGCCCACGAAAACCAAGTTCGACGGCATCCTCGTCGACGCCCCCTGCTCCGGAGTCGGCACCTGGCAGCGCAACCCCCACGCGCGCTGGACCCTCACGGAGCAGGACGTGAAGGAGCTCGCCGAGATCCAGCTCCAGTTGCTCGAAAACACGCACAAGGCCCTCAAGCCCGGCGGCCGCCTCGTCTTCGCCGTCTGCACGATCACGCGAGCCGAGACGACCGACATCGTGAAGGCCTTCAGTGCCGCACACCCCGAACTCGAGCCCGTCCCGCTCCCCGGCCTCCCCAACAACGCCGGCCTGCCGACCGGCACCTTCCTCTGGCCCCACGAACTCGACGCCAACGGCATGTTCCTCGCCTCCTGGCGTCGAAAAGCTTCGTAAAAGCAGCCGTAAGCCGCGGTCAGCCAAGGGCCAGCTTGACGAATAGGTGATTTACCCCACGCATGGGCCGCATGCGCTTGGCCCCCCTTTTTTCGCGTCCGCTCTTCGTTGCGCTGGCATTGGCCTTCGCCTGTCGCGGCCAGACCCAAACTTGGCAAGGGCCCAGCCCCGGCGAATGGAACGTTCCCGCCAACTGGTCGACCGGCGTCGTCCCGAACTTCGCTTCGGCGAACGTCACGATCAACAACACCACCGCGACTCCCGGCCTCAACCGCACGGTCAATCTGCAAGGAAGCCCCTTCACCGTCTCCAGGATCAACGTTTCCAACAACAATCCCGCCAACTCGGTCATCCTCGGCGACGCCGCCACGGACACCGACGTCCTCACGCTGATTGGCGGCGGCGCCCCTCCGAGCCTCCGAGTCAACTCCGGCACGCTCCGCATCCTCGCCCGGCTCGAAGGCACCTCGGGCTTTACCAAAGAAGGCAACGGCACCCTGAGCTTTCGCGACAACCCGCATGCCCAAGGATTCTCGGGTTACGTCGGGCTTGCCGGCGGAACCCTCTCCATCGGGTCGGATCAGGATCTCGGCGCCGCAGGCAACGACCTGCACCTCTTCGAATCTTCGACGCTGCTCGCCGATCCCCTCGACCCCGCCGTTCCCGTGGATCTGAACGCCGGTCGAGGTTTGGGCGCATGGAGTTCGACCAAGGTCCTTTCCCTCGAGAACGCCTCCGACATCGGCCGGCTGAACATCGCCGGCCCCATCACCGAACTGCTGTCCCTCGACCTGCTCGCGCGCGGCACGATCGAGTTTTCCGGAGCCAACAGCAGCACCGGCACTCTCGCCCTGCGTCTTCTCCCCGGCACCGCCGTCTCCGGCCTGACTCGCGCGGCCACCCTGCGCTTCACCGGCGCGTCGGCGCTCCCCGCCGCCGGCAAAAGCCTCTCGCTGAAAGTCGGCTCCGCCACCGTGACCAATAGTTCGATCACCTCGACGATAGACCTGGGCGGCTACTCCCGGACCTTCAGTTCCCTCACGCTCGACGGCTTCAACCTCCCGGTCGCCAGCAGCAACAGCTCCCTCTTCGTCGAGTTCACAAACGGAGATCTCGTCTGCAACGGCAGCTCGTCTTTGGACATCTCCGCCCGCGGTGTGAACATGCGGACGGAGATGCGTCTTCCCGATTCGAGCACGTTCACCGGTCCCATCTCTCTCTTCATCGGGAACTATGGCCCCGGCACGGCGACCGCCGAAAACACCGCCCGTCTTCGCATCGGCGCCAACGCCACCTTCAACATCAATCAACTCTCCGTGGGTGTGAACGGTTGCTTGGGAAAACTCGACGCCTTGGCGCCCGGATCGACGCTCAAGCTCCGCGGCGACACCACCCTCAACCGAATTTCCAGCCTCGAAATCGGAAACTTCACCAGCACCGTGGCCGCCCGAGGCGAGGCGATCATGGACATCTCCGACGGCACCCTCGACGCGCAGATTGGAAGCCTCTACCTCGGCAACGGTGTGCCCGGCTACCCGGCGACCGCCGCGCTAAAATTTTCCTCCGGCTCCTTCGACGTCACCAGTCTCATGCTCGGCAGCGGAGCATCCGGCGTGGCGGACAACCTCGACTACGCCGTCCAGCAAGCCGGCGGCGTCGCGCGCGTCTCCACCCTCGCCTTCGGCTCCGGCAACATCACCGGCACGGCGAATTACGTCTACCGTCTCGGCGGCGGCAGCCTCGCCTTGGGCAACGTGACCGCTTCCGGCACCGACATCGGCACCCTTCAACGCGGCATCCTCTGGACCGGCGGCACCCTCCGAAATTATCCCGGACGCTCCGCCCTTTTGAGCACCAGCGATCCGCTCGCTCCTCTCGACCTTGCCCTGGGCGGACCCGCCGCCAAGACCCTGGAAGTCGACGCCACCTACGGCGTCCTGCTCGGCAGCGGCGTCCGCCTCACCGCGCCCGACACCGGCGTCGTCCTGACCAAGGCCGGCGCGGGCACCCTCATCCTCGGCGGCGACACCGGATCCTTCGCCGGCACCCTTCGCCATACCGCCGGGGAGCTGAGTTTCGGCACCGGCAACACCCTCTTCACCGCAAGCGCCGGCGCCCTCGTCTGGGATGCCGGAACGCTCGGCTTCGACCTCTCGTCCGCCGACACCACCTCCGACCGCCTCACGCTGAGCGGCGCGCTCGTTCGCGGGTCTGGTTCCGCTTCCGGTCGCATTCTCGATCTCAACTCCGCCCCCGGCAACGGCACCTATACGCTCGTCACCTACGCCTCGACCGATCTGACGCTCGCCGATTTCACCGCGACCCGCCTCGCCTCCGGGCAAGCCGCCGACTTCGCCGTCGGCCCCACCGCGCTCACCGTCACCGTCGCGCCCGCCTCGCCGTTCTCCGACTGGCGTTCATCAAAATTCTCCTCCGCCACCAATCTCGGCGACGCTGGCGACCTCGCCGATCCCGACGCCGACGGCCGCCCGAACCTGCTCGAATACGCCCTCGGCTCCGAGCCCCTCGCCGCCGACTCGGGCGCAGCCGCGACCATCGTCGCCGACACCGCCGCCGACCGCCTCGCGCTCACCTTCACTCGCATCGCCGACCCCGCGCTGACCTATTCCGTCTACGCCGCCGACGATCCCTCCGGCCCGTGGTCCGGCGACGGCTCCGAAATCGTCTTCACCAGCACCGGCGCCGACAACGTCGCCGGCCCCGTCGACGTTTCCGACTCCCTCCCCCTCTCCACGCACCCCCGGCGCTTCCTGCGCCTGGTCGTCTCCCGCTGAACCAGCGCGAAAGCGCGGAGGCCTTCGCCCATTCGCGTTGAGTCCAAAAAATCCGGGTGGTCAGATATAAATCTCAGCCTCGCGGCTAAGATTTTCAGGAGTGGCGTGTTGATGTCATGGGGACCGTGAACTCTTCCGAGTCGCCCCGCTTCATCTCCACTCCCCCGACATGCGATCACCCCTCCGTTTCGTCACCGCGCTCATCATCCCGGCCGCCGCTTGCGCCCTCGCGCCTGCGGCCTTGGCCCAGACCGACCACACTTGGGTCGGCCCGACTGGCGGCGGCTGGGAAACCGCCGCCAATTGGTCGACCGGCCTCGTGCCCGACAGCGGCAACGATTCGGTCTTCCTGAACAACACCGCAACCGCGCCTTCCACCCTGGGTATCGGACTCGGCGTCTCGCCCGTCACCGTGCGCGGCATCTCCGCGTCCAACGCATCACCCTTTTCCGCGATCCACCTCGGAGACTCCGCCAATCCCTCCGCGCGATCACTCATCCTTTTCGACAACTTCGCCGCCGCCCCCGCCATCACCGTATCCTCCGGGCTGCTCCAGATCGGCGCCTCGCTCACCGCCAGCCAGAGCTTCCAAAAAAGAGGAAAGGGGACGCTCCTCCTCGCCGGGCCGGTCGGCGCCAAGGCCATCACCGTTGCCGAAGGCAGCCTCGATCTGGTCGGCGCCAATTCCTGCAACGCCGTCGCCTGCCAGCTCGCTCCGGCCGCCACCACCGTCAACACCACCTTCGAGACCAGTCTCCGGCTCTCGGGAGTCTCGGCGCTGCCCGCCCAAAGCTCCCTGTCATTTCGTCTAGGCAATCTGACGCTCTCGAACAGCACTCTCCGCGCGACCGTCGATCTCGGCGGCCTGCATCGCAGTTTCTCCCTCATCAGTCTCCACAACTCGCCCCTCCTCTCCGGCCAAACCGACAGCACGGCGATCATCGACATCCGGAACGGCTCCTTGGCGACCAATTCGCTCTCCCGCTTCGACCTCTCCTCCTCCGGCTCCGGGATGAATCTGGAGCTGTGGCTGCCCGACTCCGCCACCGTGAACTCCGGAACCCTGTCCGTCGGCAACGGCTCCGCCTCGTCCGCCGCCAAGATTAGCGTGGGGAAAGTGCGCATCGGAACGACCGCCAATCTGCATTTGCCCGGCCTCTACATGGGCTACAACGGCTCCTCCGGCCGCATCGAGGCCCGCGCGCCAGGCTCCACCCTCACCATCACGGGCAATACCTCCACGTCCCGACTCTATTCCATCGACATCGGCAACAGCAGCATCACCCCCGCCGGCTACGACAGCGGCATCGACATGGAGACGGGCACGCTCCACCTCCTCGCCGACCGCGTGAACATACGCGGCGCGAGCTCAGCCCAGGCGCCGGCCGTCGCCTCGATCCGCTTCGGAGCGGGCAACGTGGACATCACCACCCTCACCCTGGGCCATTACGCCCAACACGCCTTCGATTACCAATGCCTCGTCGTCCAAAAAGGCGGCGACGCCAAAATCCGGAATCTCGACTTCGGAGCCTACTGGAACGACAAGGCCGCCGACCGCCGAACCTACCGTTATCGACTTCACGGCGGCTCCTTGTCCCTCGGCAACACGAGCGCCTACGGCGACATCACCTACAGCGGCTTCGTCAGCCGCGGCATCGACTGGAGCGCCGGCACCCTGAAAAATTATCCCGGCCAAGCCGGTGCGATTTCCCCCGCGACAAAGGGCCCCGTTGCGGCCCCGCTCGACCTCTCCCTGACAAGTTCCGACCCTCATCTGTTGGAGATCGAGGCCGGCCGCTCGTTCACCCTCGGAGTTGGTTGCCGATTGAACTCGGACTCCACCACCGTCCGCCTGACCAAGATTGGCAACGGCACGCTGGTCCTGGCGGGAGACTCCGCCGCCTTCGGCGGCATGCTGAAGCTCAACGCCGGCACCCTCGCGCTCGGCGAAAGCGCAGTCCCCTTCCACGCCCCCCTCGGCGCCCTCGGTTGGAACGCCGGCACCCTCGCCTTCGATCTCTCCGCGACCGACCAAAGCTCCGACCGCCTCGTCCTCGCCCGCTCGCTGGCCAAAGGCTCCGGTCCGGCCTCCGCGCGCGTGCTCGACCTCAAATCCAGTCTGGGCAACGGCACCTACACGCTCGCCACCTACGCCTCGACCGATCTGACGCCCGCCGATTTCACCGTCACCCGCCTCGCCTCCGGTCAAGCCGCCGACTTCGCCGTCGGGCCCACCGCGCTCACCGTCACCGTCGCGCCCTCCACGCCGTTCTCCGACTGGCGTTCATCAAAATTCTCCTCCGCCACCAATCTCGGCGACGCTGGCGACCTCGCCGATCCCGACGCCGACGGCCGCCCGAACCTGCTCGAATACGCCCTCGGCTCCGAGCCCCTCGCCGCCGACTCGGGCGCAGCCGCGACCATCGTCGCCGACACCGCCGCCGACCGCCTCGCGCTCACCTTCACTCGCATCGCCGACCCCGCGCTGACCTATTCCGTCTACGCCGCCGACGATCCCTCCGGCCCGTGGTCCGGCGACGGCTCCGAAATCGTCTTCACCAGCACCGGCGCCGACAACGTCGCCGGCCCCGTCGACGTTTCCGACTCCCTCCCCCTCTCCACGCACCCCCGGCGTTTCCTCCGCCTCGTCGTCTCTCGCTGAGCTTAGATTCCCCCAAGCACGCACACCCGCGTTGGCCGGCTCGGTCGCGAATTAAAGCTCGCGCGCCGCCACGGAGATTGCGTAGTGCCTTGCCGGCCGGCTCCGGGCAGCCGCCGAACTCCTCAACCCGCCACCAGCCCGTATTCATTTTCCAACGACACACATATCCCTTTCGCGTAGCTTCGGCTGCTGTCCGTAACGAAACCGCTAATTTCAAAGGACACAAAAAACGCATCGACCGCGCCCCGACCTGGGGCGCATCGAAAGCGTCTTTTTGTGGGCTCTTAGCGGTGCCTGTTACGGGACGCGAGTAAGTGCGTCCCTCTTTTGTGTCCGGATGCCGCCGCCCGCCGCCGCTAACACTCCCCAACATTTTCCGTAATATTCCCCGGCCTGCGGTGTTATTTCATCGAAGCCC
>CAMLQS010000025.1 GCA_946482165.1 uncultured Verrucomicrobiota bacterium
CCCTGCACGATCTACACGGCCTTCATCGGCGCCTTCCTGACGCTCGTCGTCGGCGGACGCTCCGCCCGCGCCGCGCGAATCGTCGCGCTGCTCACCGCGCTCACGATCCTCGGACTCGCCCTCCTCGCCGCCGCGCGCTTCACGCCCGTCTCCTCGCTCCAGACGCTCGTCGACGCGCCTTGGATTCCCGGGATCGGCATCCGCTACCACCTCGCGGCCGACGGCATCAGCCTCGCGCTCCTCGTCCTCACCGGCCTCGCCGCCACCGCCGGCGTGCTCTTCTCCTGGAACATCGAGGAACGCACGGGCGAATTCTTCGCGCTCTACCTCGCCCTCATCGGCGGCGTCTGCGGCGTCTTCCTCAGCGCCGACGCCTTCCTCTTCTTCGTCTTCTACGAAATCGCGATCGTCCCGAAATACTTCCTCATCGCGAATTGGGGCTCCACCAATCGCGAGTATGGCGCGATGAAGCTCGTGCTCTACTCCTTCGCCGGCAGCTCGCTCGTCCTCGGCGGCCTGCTCTGGACCTGGGCCGCGGGCGACGCCTCCGGCTTCGGCCTCGTCGAGCTCACCCTCGCCGCCGCCAAGCTCGCCCCCTCCGCGCAACTCGGCGCCTTCGTCCTCGTGTTCGTCGGCTTCGCCGTCCTTGCCGGCATGTTCCCCTCCCACACCTGGGCGCCCACCGGCCACGTCGCCGCGCCCACCGGCGCATCCATGCTCCTCGCCGGCGTCGTCATGAAACTCGGCGCCTACGGCTGCCTCCGCGTCGCGATGCCGCTCTTTCCCGAAGCCTTCGCCCAATGCCTACCCGTCATCGGCTGGCTCGCCGTCGCCGGCATCCTCTACGCCGGCTGCATCGCGCTCGTGCAGGACGATTTTAAATTCGTGATCGGCTACTCGAGCGTCAGCCACATGGGCTTCGTGCTCCTCGGCCTCGCCGCCGCCACGCCCCTCGCGCTCGCCGGCGCGGTGCTCCAGATGGTGTCGCACGGCATCATCGCCGGCCTGCTCTTCGCCGTCGTCGGCCGCATGGTCTACGAGCGCACGCACACCCGCCGCCTCGCCGATCTGCGCGCGATGCCGTTGCACCGCCTGCTGCCCTTCGCCGCCGTCACCTTCGTCCTCGCGGGTTTCGCCTCGATGGGCATGCCGGGCTTCAGCGGCTTCCCCGCAGAACTCAGCATCCTGGTCGGCACCTGGCAGGTCCGCCCGCTCTGGGCCTTCTGCGCCGCGCTCGGCATCGTCGTCGCCTGCGCCTTCACGCTCCGCGCGATCCAGGTTTCCTTCTTCGGCTCCACCCGCGCCGCGTCCAACGCCCACGCCGACAACAGCCACGACGCGCATCCGCTTCCGCCCATCACCTGGCCCGAAAAAGCCGGCGCCGCGCTCCTCCTCGCCGCCACGCTCTACGTCGGCCTCAAGCCCGACGCGCTCCTCGGCTGGATCGTGCCCGCCCTGCAATCGCCCGCCTTCACCGCGATCCTGAAGGGGGGCGCCCAATGAACAACGCATCCTACGCCGAACTCCTCGTCGCGCTTCGCCCCGAACTCTGCCTCGTCGTCGGCGCCCTCGCTGTCCTCGCGGTCGACATCGCCGCGCGCTCCGCCGACGCCGCCCGCCGCCTCGGCACCGCAACCGCGCTCGGCGCCCTCGCTGTCCTCGCGGCCCTCTTCGTCACGCTCGCCGGCGGACAACCCGGCCCGCTTTGCGGCGGCGTGCTCGAGCTCGACCTGCTCGCGCAGTCCGGCCGCGCCGGCGCGCTCGGCCTCGCGCTGCTCACGCTCGGCATGCTCCCCGGCGCGCGAACGATCCGCCAACCGGCCGAATTTGTCGCCGTGCTGCTCTTCGCCGTCGCGGGCTTCACGCTCATGGCCGCGGCGCGGCAGCTCCTCGTCGCCTTCGTCGCCATCGAGCTCGCGAGTCTCTCGCTCTACGTGCTCGCGGGCTTCGACAAATCCCGCCCGGCCTCCGCCGAGGCCGGGCTCAAATACTTCCTCGTCGGCGCCATGTCGGCGGCCTTTCTCCTCTTCGGCTTCAGCCTGCTCTACGGGCTCACCGGCTCCATCGAGTTGCCCGTCATCGCCCTCCAACTCCAGGCCGCGTCCTCCAATTCGCCGCTTCTCCTCGTCGCCCTCGGCATGGTGCTCGTCGGCTTCGGCTTCAAGGCGGCCGCCGCGCCCTTCCACCTCTGGGCGCCCGACGTCTACGAAGGTGCCCCCGCGCCGGCCGCCGCTCTCATCGCCTCGGCCTCGAAGCTCGCCGGCCTCGTCGTGTTTTTCCGCCTGCTCTGGCCGGGCCTCGGCGCGGCCTCGGGCGACCTCGCCGGCGCGCCCGGCTGGATGCCCATCGTCGCGCTGATGGCGCTCGGCTCCCTGCTCGTCGGCAACCTCGGCGCGCTCGCGCAGACGAAAACGCGCCGCCTGCTCGCCTACTCCGCCATCGCGCACGCCGGGGCGATGCTGCTCGGCATGATCGCCGCCGGAGCCACGGGGCCCGCGATGCTCGTGTATTACGGCGTCACCTACGGCCTCGCGACCATCGGCGCCTTCGGCGTGGTGGCGGTGCTGGAGCGCGCGGGAGTCGGCCCCGAACTGCGCGACCTCGCCGGCCTGCGCACGCGTTCGCCTTTCCTCGCCGGCTGTCTGTTTATCTTCGTGCTCTCGCTCGCGGGCATCCCGCCGCTGGCGGGTTTCGTGGGCAAGTTCCTCGTCTTCTCCGCCGCCTTCAAACTCGGCGGCTCGGCCGCGATCCTCGCCGGCCTCGCCATCCTGCTCGGCGCGGTGGCGCTCTACTACTACCTGCAAATCCTGAAGCCCGCCCTCGTCACGCCCGGGGCGGACGACGCGGGCGCGATCCCGACGCCGTTCGCGGCGCGGGTCGCGCTCACCCTCGCCGCCGCGGCGCTCCTCCTACTGGGAGTCGAGCCGACGGTGCTGGGCGGATTCTGACCCAGCCGATCCGCGGCGCCGTCAGTTCGGCAAAATGACCGTTCCGGTCGTGCCCCGGCCGTGCGCGGCGGTGCCGGAGCCGGACGCGCAACCGAGGAGGAAAAGAGAAGCCAAGACGGACGCGGACAACACAAGGATGTGACGGAGTTTCATGGGGAGGGAGGAGCGTGGACCTCCCGTCTCCCCGCGCCGCGACGCGCGCACAAGACGAAGCGCGCCGGGGCGTCCGGATTGACACGGCTTTCGCTCGGTCTCCTGCGGCTGCCCGAGGCGAGGCCGAGGAGAATCTCCGGGGCCGACTTCGAACGACTCGCCCGGTTCGCGGTCGCGTCGACGATCCCACACCGGGCCGCGCATGGGCGCCCCGGCGGGACGCAACCCCTCACCGCTCGGTGATGGGCGACGCGCTGGCGCGGATGTTGAGCTTGCGCGAGACGTCGCCCTCGAGGTCGAGCGCGATGTCGCGAAAGGTGTTCACGGGAAACTCGATGTGGCGCACCGAGCGCGTGGCCTTGGTCTCGCCGTCGTAGATGCAGTGGAAGGAGACATAAAGCGGCGTTTCGCTCGCGTTGCTGAAGCGCACGCGCAACTGATAGCCGCCGGCGGGAAGGGCCACCGCCTCGAGCTTCGGCATCCGGAGATTCGCGGTGAAGGCGAGATTGGCTCCGATCGTGTTGTGGGGAAAGGTGCGCTCCCCGCGGCGGCTCTGGGTGAAAGCCCCGGCGGTGTCGCCGATCAGGGGCGGTGAAATCGAAACTCCGGGAGGCAAAACCGGCTCGGGCGGCGGCCGGGGAGGAGGAGCGGGCGGAGCGAGCACGGGAGCGGGCGGCGCGGGAGGCGTGCTGCACGCGCCCAACAGCAAAAGGGCGCCGACGGAGGCTACCCGGATAAGGCGACGAAGCGTGGACGGGGTCATCGGAGAACAGCAGAAAACAAGCGCCAACCCAAAACAAGCCGCCTCCGGTCAGGACTGCGTCTATCAGCATGCATTACATGCCGAAAAGACCCCCAATCGAGCCTCGGCACCGGCAAGGGGACGCCAGCGCCGCGCCGGAAACCGACCGCGCGGGCCCCTTGCCTCGGCCCGATGCGACCGTCGCCGATTCCCCGCCAGGCGAAGAGACGCGCGAAGATCGCGGGCGGACGAAAGGACCGGAGTCTCAGAGCAGCTTTCCCGGCTCGTAGCTCTCTGCGCCGGGATTCTTCTTCACGACGGCCGCCACGGTCTTCACGAAGGCGTCGACCTGCTTGGGCGCGGCGCCGACGAAACGTTTGCCATCGGCGAGGATGCCGCGGAGCTGTTTCTCGGGCAGCCCGAGACGGGCGTCGGCGGCGAGCAGCTTCACGAGGTCGCTCTCGCCTTCGCCGCTGCGGATCGCCTTCGCGGCGGCGAGGGCGTTTTCCTTGATCGCGAGGTGCGCGGTCTCGCGGCCCACCCCCGCTTTCACGGCCTCCATCAGGATCGTGGTCGTGGCAAGGAAGGGCAGCTGGCGCTGGTTCTCGGCGCCGATGGCGGCGGCGAAAACATCCATCTGGTTCAGCACCGCGAGCAGCGTCTCGAGCAGGCCGTCGATCGCGAAGAAGGCGTCGGGCAAGGCCACGCGGCGCACGACCGAGCAGGACACGTCGCCCTCGTTCCACTGGTGGCCGGCGAGCGCGCCGGTCATGGCGACGTAGCCGGAGAGGATCGTCGAAAAACCGCAGATGCGCTCGCAGTTGCGGGCGTTGACCTTGTGCGGCATCGCGGAGGAGCCGACCTGGCCTTTTTGAAAACCCTCGGTGAGCAGGCCCTGGCCGGCCATGAGGCGAAGCGTGGTGGCGAAGCTCGCGGCGCCGGCGCCGAGCTGGTGGAGCGCGGACACGACCTCGAAATCGAGCGAGCGCGGATAAACCTGGCCGACGCTGCCGAGCGCGCCGCCAAAGCCGAGGTGCTTCACGATGCCGGCCTCGAGCTTCGCGACCTTGGCCGCGTCGCCGTCGAAAAGGGTGAACTGGTCGAGCTGCGTGCCGACCGCGCCCTTCAGGCCGCGCACCGGATAACGCGCCGCGAGCTCGGCGATGCGCGTGTGGGCCGCGAGGATCTCCTCGCCAAACATCGCGAAACGCTTGCCGAGCGTGGTCGGCTGCGCGGGCACGTTGTGCGTGCGGCCGGTGAGCATGAGATCGCGGAAGGACTTCGCGCGCGCGGCGAGCTTGTTGAGGGCCGCGGCGGACTTCATGCGCACGACGCCGAGGGAGCGGGCGACCTGGAGCTGCTCGACGTTTTCCGTGAGATCGCGCGAGGTGAGACCGAGGTGGATGGTCTCGTAGCCGGAGAGGGCGTTGAACGCCTCGATGCGGGCCTTCACGTCGTGGAGCGTGACGCGCTCGCGGGCGTCGATGTCCGCGAGGTCTATCTGGTTCTTAACCTTTTCGTAGGCCGCGATGGCCTTGGCGGGGATGGCGAGGCCGAGTTCGCGCTGGGCCTTCATGACCGCGATCCAGTAGTCGCGCTCGATGGCGATGCGGCCGGTGGGCGACCAGATGTCCTTGATGAGAGGCGAGGCGTAGCGCTCGGCGAGGACGTTGGGAATGGCGGCGGAGGCGGAGGTCGTGGCGGCGGGCATGGCGAAACGGCAGAGCCCAACGGGCCGGCGCGCCGGAGCCAACGCGGAAAACACGACCCCGAACCGCCCCAAGCGTCCCTCGCCCCACCGGCCGGCTTCCCGCGATCGCCCGCACGCCCCCTCTCCGCCAATGTTCGTAATACGAACATTGGGATCGGCGGCGGTGAACGAAGAACCGCCTCGGCCGTGCTCAAACGGGCGGGACCAAGCCCTTGATGCGGGCCAGATCGAGTATCCGCTCGGCGTCGTGGCGGGTGAGGAAGCCTTTGCCTTTCGCACCGTCGCGCGCGGAGAGAATCCAGAAACCCGCGGCGTCGCGCGGCGAAAACGCGAAGAAGAACCCGCCGCCGAGCGTGCCCGCGAGCAGCCGTTCTTCGGCGTGCGCGACGATGAAATCGAGAAAACGCTGATCCCACTCGTTGAGCGCGCCGCCGGTGCTGTTCATCAGCTCGCGGAAGCGCCGATCCACATCGGCGGAAGCAACGAAGGCGAGCGAGGCCAACACGGCTTCGCGGCGAGATTCGCGGGGGCTTTCCGAAACATCCATGGGCCGCGGAGTATGCCTTCCGGGCCACGGCTCGGCGCGGCGGTTTTTGGCGAAAGGGGCGCGAGTTTTCCCGCTAAATCCAACGCGCACGGTCGCTTCGACGCTCAGAGCCCAAGCATCGATCCGTTGCGCTTCAGCCAGGCCTCGGCCTCCCGCCACGCGGGACAAACCTCCTCGACGCGCCGCCAGAAGCGGTCGGAGTGGTTCATCTCCTTCAGGTGCATCAGCTCGTGGTAGATCACGTAGTCGCGCACCAGATCGGGCGCCTGGACCAGGCGCCAGTTGAGAGAAATGACGCCGCCCGTGGTGCAGGAGCCCCAGCGCGTGCGCTGATTGCGCACCGTGACCTCCTTCACGCCCATGCGCGTCTCGGCCGCGAGCTCCCAGGTGCGCGCGGGCAACTCGATCTTGGCGCGCCGAAGAAAATGCGCCTCGAGCGTCGGGCGCAGATCGCCGTCAAGCCGCGGCACGCGAAAGACGTCCGCCGCGATGCACACGCACGGGCGCTCGCCCTCGGCGGCCTTGCGAATCTCGGCGAGTTCCCCGCGCCAAAGCACATGCGCGCCAAGCGTCCAGACCGTCGCCGCGCGGGGCTTGGCCCGTTGCCGCGCGCGGGCGCGTTCCAGCCAGTCGCGGTGCTGTTCGACAAAGGCCCGCGCCTCGCGCTCCGTGCCTCGCGCCGGGATGGTCGCGACGGCGACGCCGTCTTTGCGCAGCGTGAGCCGGTAGCGTTCGGCGCGGGCGCTGCGTTCAAAAACGACATCGGGCAGCTCCGCCTCGTCCTCGTCGGCGCGGGCGTAGCCGGGCATCACGGCGGAGCGGGCGGGAGCGGCGGGCGACTCGGGCGCCGCCGGAGAAACGGAAACCGACGGCGGCGCGGGAATAGCGTCCGTCGTCGCTAGAAAATCCAGAAAACCTTGGATCATTCCGGGCGGCATGCGTCGGCCCGGGATAAAACGGTCCCTAGGCCGCCCGGCAAGCACCGGCGCGCGCTGTCCGTGCGCAGCGGCGCGCGCCGATTGGCGTCCATGCCCCGCGCGCGCTCCCCGCATCCGACGACGCGCATTTTCGGCGGCCGGCTCCCCGTTGATCGAACACCCGTGACGTTCTTCGCGCAGAGCATCGCGGTCGTGATGGCGTGATCCTGCTTGTTGTGTTCGGGCATGCCGCTCCGGCGGATCGGTTGCCACGTTGGAACCGGCGCTCCGGCTCGGTTCGCAAGGTCGCCATAGAACGGATACGCCGTCCTTCGCCGCGCCCCGTCGGCTTCAGCGCGTCCTTGATCGCCGCTCCGGGCGAAGGCGCCGCCCGGTTCGCGGAGAGATTGCCTGGCTTCGGGCCCGTTTCCGCCCCGGCCTGATCGCCGTGGTCCGGACCTCCCCGTGGGATTCTGCGCATTGTGATAGATATTTTTCGCATATCCTCAGTAGAACGAAATTCGCGTTGGGACTACTTTAGCGGGCGTCCGGCCACCCCAACGGCACCAGAGCCCGCCTTTGCAAGACGGCTCGCGTGTCGTGCGGCAGGATTGCTTGAAGCGCCGCGCCACAAATACCCCAACCCCACCCTCGTCTTGATGATCACCACCTTCCGGAACGCTTCTGATCGCGTTGGAATCGGCTGTTTTTATCGCCGGTCTCCGCGGTTTTAGACGCCGTCGCGACCACATCCGATTGCTCGCATCGAGCGGGCGACCGTCCTCGCCAAGTGCCCCCCGGCGCGCGCCTCCGGGTATTCGCTTTCGGAAAACGACGCCGCCTCGCGCTCCGACGCCACCGCCATTTCGGCGGGTGCGTTTCCTCAAGCTGCGGCACCCCAAAAAACACATGAAATCCTATAGTCGAAAATTCGCGGTTCTCGCCGCTTTAGCCACCCTGTTCGCCCTCCCCGGCGCACTGCGCGCCGCCACCGGCGAACTCACCAAATCCGGCTCCACCTGGACCGGCAAAGTGGACGGCGTCACCGTCTACACCGGCACCGATCTGCCCACCGGCTTCCGGAAGTGCAACGAGAGCATGAATCCCCTCGGAGGAGGCACCATCAATCTCCGGGCCAGCGAGACCATCAGCAATCATCTCGGCCTCTGGTCGGGCACCAAGGTCAACGGGAACGGCTTCACCATCACCAGCAACGCCAGCGGCGGCGCCGTCGCCTGCCGCGTCGGCTCCAACGTCGGCGCCTCCAACATCGTGATCGCGGGAGGCACGCCCTTCGGAATGTATTTTCGCTCCTGCACCGGTCAGACCTTCAGCGGCATCTCCGGCCGCGGCGGCATTACGATGCGCATCGACAACTGCGCGGGCGGCGCCGGCTCCAACTTCTCCGCCGGCAGTCCGAACTGCACCGCATCTAGCAACCACGGCGTCGAAACCTACGGCATCACCGGCGTCACCTTCGGCACCATCACCGCCACCGACCGATCCGGCGGCTGCGGCCTCATGCTCAACCGGGGCCAGACCTCCTCCGGCAGCAACGTGAACGGCACTCGCTGCAACTACGGCGCCGGCTACGCCGCCTTCCGCGCCGGCACCAGTGTCGGCGCCACCATCGGCACCGTGCGCGCCGTCTCCTGCGGCCGCGGCGTCTTCACCTTGGTCAACGCCGGAGACATCACCGTCAACACGCTCAACGCCGATGACTGCAGCGGCATCGGCGTCTGGCTCGAGTCCAGCTATAACACCAAGGTCCAGAGCGGCTACGTGAAGAACTGCAGCTCGTGCTGGTCCATCTCCGGCACTTCCCCCGGCTCAAGCGTCACCGTCAACTGCCTGTGACCCCGAAAGCGCCATGGGCGTCCCGCCCATGATTTGATCCCTCCGCCACGTCGGCCCCCTCCGGCCGACGTGGCTTTCCCGCTTTTCCACCGGCCCCTCACCCCCTCGCCCCGTCCATTTCGCCGTAACCCTCGGCACGAAGACACACCCGCCGCGGTGATCCCCCCTTTGGGGCAAGTTACCCTTTGCCTCCTGCCCCGAAAGCCCGTCCCGGCGCCGTTTCGCGCCAGCCGGGACAGCTTCGCACTCACCCAAGGCGAAGACCCAAAAGCCAAATACCCAAAACAGAATGAAATCCCCCATGCTACAGAAACTCCGCCTCTGCTCGGCGTTCGTCGCCCTGCTCGCTTTCGCGGGCGCGGCTCGCGCCGCCACCGGCGAACTCACCAAATCCGGCTCCACCTGGACCGGCAAAGTGGACGGCGTCACCGTCTACACCGGCACCGATCTGCCCACCGGCTTCCGGAAGTGCAACGAGAGCATGAATCCCCTCGGAGGAGGCACCATCAATCTCCGGGCCAGCGAGACCATCAGCAATCATCTCGGCCTCTGGTCGGGCACCAAGGTCAACGGGAACGGCTTCACCATCACCAGCAACGCCAGCGGCGGCGCCGTCGCCTGCCGCGCCGGGGCCAACGTCGGCGCCTCCAACATCAAGGTGGCGGGCGGCACGCCCTTCGGAATGTATTTCCGTTCCTGCAGCGGCCAGACCTTCAGCGGCATCTCCGGCGGCGGCGGCATCCTCATGCGCATCGACAACTGCGCCGGCGGCGCCGGCTCCAACTTCAACGGAGGCAGCCCCACCGCCACCGCCTCGAGCAACCACGGCGTCGAAACCTACGGGATCAACACCACCGTCCTCACCACCGTCACCGCCACCGACCGCTCCGGCGGCTGCGGCGTGCTCCTGAACGCCTCCAGCGGCGCCCAGGTCCGGAACGTCAATGCCACGCGTTGCAACTACGGCGGCGGCTACGCCGGCTACCGCCTGGCCAACAGCAACAACGAGTGCTATCTCAACAACGACGCCGTCTCCACGAGCTGCGGCCGCGGCTTCTTCGCCCTCACGGGCAGCAGGAACAGCGCCGTCGCCGAGCTTATCGCCAGGGACTGCAGCGGCATCGGCGTGTGGATCCAGGACTGCGTCAACGTGCGCGTCGTTTCCGGCAGCGTCACCAATTGCAGCAGCTGCAAGAGCGTAAGCGGCTCCGGCTCCTACGCCAACGTGGCCTGCAACTAGGCGAACGACACGCCCCGCCCGTATCCACTCCGTCGCGACGGCCTTCCCCGGGCCGTCGCGGCTTCTCCCGTCCGCCCCGTTCCCATAGCCGGCATGACCCCGCCACCCCGCCTTCGTCCGTCGATCCTCCTTTTCATCGCTTCGGCGGCCTTGGCCGGCTACGGCCTCGCCCGTTATCTGTCGCCCCACGATTCGGGCTCCGCGCCGCGCGCCAAACCGGGATTCTCCGTCGCCGACGATTCCGAATCCGGCGTCGCCCGGCTCGCCGACCGCCTCGCCGCCGAGTGCCGCGCCGGCGTCTGGCACTCCAACCGCGAGTGGGAGGACATCCTCTTCACCCTCCCCGCCCGTCACTTTGATCGCCTCGCCTCGGCGGTCCGCCCACACCTTGCCGTCCCGTCCCAGATCGAGTTGCGCCGCGTCCTCTTCAGCCACTGGGGTCGCGTCGCTCCCGCCGCCGCGCTTTCTTTCGCAGGGGGCCTGCCCGCCGGCCCTTGGCGCGACGCGATCCACGTCTCGCTCCTCCAAAGCTGGATCCGCACCGACCTCCACGCCGCCCTCGCTTGGGTGCGCGGCCTCCCCGCCGGCGATCTCCGCACCGAGTGCCTGCAACTTTCCCTTCCGCTCTTCGCCGGCCTCGATCCCGAGGCGGCCCTCGACTTGATCCCGCTCATTCCGTCCGGTTACCGCGCCACCGCCTACGCCTCCGTCTTCGAGGCGTGGGCGAACAATGATCCCGCGAGCGCCGCCAACCGCGCCGCCCGCCTCGGCGTGACTTGGTCGGAGCAGGTCGCGGCCTTCAATGGCGTCGCGCGCGCTTGGGCGCGCAACGCTCCCCGCGCCGCGCTCGCGTGGGCCGACTCCCTGCCGATCGGTCGGCTCAAGGACACCGTCATACAACGCATCCTTTCATTTTGGACCGCCTACGATCCGCAGGCGGCCGCGGCCTATGTCTTGTCCCTTCCCTCCGGTTCGCTCCGCGCCGCCGCCGTCGCGCATGTCGCGTCCAGTTGGCCCAAGGGCGATCCGCAGGGCGCGGTCCGCTTCGCCGAAAAACTCCCCGCGGGAAACCAGCGCAACATGCTCCTTCGCGATCTGGTCGAGATCTGGTCCGAAAGCGATCCGGCCACCGCGGTCGCCTACGCCCAGGCCCTTCCATCCGGCGCCGTCAAACCCGAGCTGGTGGGCCTCGCGCTCGAGCGACTCGCGATCGACGAACCGGAACGCGCCCTCGACGTCGCCAAGAACTTCCCGCCCGGCTTCGTCCGAAACCACGCCCTGTCCACCGTTCTGGCCGAAATCTCCCGCCGCACGCCCGAAACCGCCTTCGCGTTCCTCCGCGACATTCCGCCCGGCGACGCCCGCAATTACGTTCTGAAACATCTCGGCGATACGCTCGCATTCGAAAATGCGGAGACCGCGTCCCGCTTCGTTTCGCTCCTTCCGCCGGGAGAACTGCAGAACCGCTCCATTCCTCTCGTTGTCGAACGGCTCGCGCTGCAGAACCCCGAAGCCGCGAGAGCCTGGGCGCTTTCCCTGCCCGAAGGCACCCAGCGCACCCAGGCCCTCCAAAGCTACGTCGCCGCGCTCACCAAGGCCGCGCCCGCCGCCGCGGTGGCCTGGGCCTCCGGACTTCCCGCCGACGACGGCGGCGCGCGCGTCCTCGACACGGCGCTCGCCGAATGGGTCGAGATAGCGCCCGCCGCCGCCACGGCCTGGGCCTCCAATCTCCCCGAAGGAGCCACGCGCCAGAACGCGCTCCTCAGCGTCGCCACCCGTCTGGCCCATCAAAATCCCTCCGCCGCCCTCGACCTCGCGCTCGAAATCACCGGCGACGGCAACCAAGCCCTGCTCGCCAACGACATCGCCCTCGCCTGGTCCCGCCTGGATCCCGAAAAAGCCTTCGCCCAGGCGGCCGATCTACCCCCTATCCCGCTGCGCGCGGAGCTGTTGTCCAACCTGGTCGGCTACTACGCGCAAATCGCCCCGCGCGAGGCCATCGCCCTCGCCGAAAAACTCGGCCCCGGCCAGGTGCCTGCCGACGCCTACGCCCGCGCTCTGGTCAACTGGTCCGACAGCGATCCCGACAGCGCCGCCGCTTGGTCCGAGCGCCTGCCGCCGGGCGAGCTCCGCGGCACAGCATTGGCCGGCGTCGCGGCCAACTGGGCCCGCCTCGACCCCGCCGCGGCGGATCGGTGGCTCGCACAGTTGCCCCCCGACGGCGCCCGCGAGCAGGCCGCCATTTCCTATATCCAAGCCGCCGTCGCGCAGCGCCCCGCCGACGCCGCCCGCTGGGCGGCCACCATCAACCAGCCGCAACTTCGCCGCGAAGCCATCGAATCCGTCGCGAGAGAATGGATACGCACCGACCGCCTCGCCGCCGTCTCCTGGCTCCGCTCCATCGGCGCGCGCGAGCTGATCCCCGTCCCGTTCAACTGAGCGCGTTGCTCCGCCTCTTCCGGAAATTTCCATCCATGCGCGTCTCCCCGCTTTCCACCGCCGCCGTGCTTATTGCTTTCTCCGCCGCCTTCGCGGTCGGTTATCGGCGCCCCGCCGCCTCCGGCTCCGGCGACGACACGTCCCGGGCGGCGGCGCCACGCCCCGATTCCGCCCCCGCCGGATCCGCCGCGGCCGCCGTGCCCCAGCTCTCGCTTGAGCAGATCATCGCGCAATTGTCCGAGGAGTGCCGCCGAGGCGTTTGGCGGGGCACCGCCCAGTGGGATGTCATCCTTGCCCGGCTCTCGCCCTCGGATTTTGTCCGCCTTTCCGAAGCCCTCCGCGAGTTCGTGCTCTCGCCCGCCCAAGAGGAGCTGCGCCGCACGCTCCTCGCCCGCTGGGCGGAAAGAGACGCGCGTTCCGCGATCGACTTCGTCCGAGCCCTTCCTCCGTCGGCTCTGCGCGACGAGCTCATGCTCACCGCCTTCCAGGGCTGGCTGCACGCGGACCTGGCCGGCGCCGTCGCCTGGATTCAGGAACTCCCGCCCGGCGTGATCCGCGCCGACGCGCTCCGGCTGGCGCTCCCGCTCCTCTCCGCCCGGAATCCGCGCGCGGCCCTCGGTCTCGTTTCCCTTCTCCCCGGCACGCAACGTGGCGCCGCCTACGACACCGTTTTTTCCCTTTGGGCGGAGGCGGATCCCGTCGCCGCGACGACCGCCTTGGCATCCGTGGATCTGCGACCGATCGACCGACGCGGAGTCCTCATGGCGGTCGCCCGCGTCTGGGCGATGAAGGAGCCCCGCGCCGCCCTCGCCTGGGTGGACACGCTTCCCGCCGGCTTCGAGCGCAACGAGGTCTTCGGCGCCGTCATCAACAACTGGGCCGCGGTGGCGCCAGGCGCCGCCGCCGATTTCATCCTGACACTTCCCGAAGGTGCGTTGCGCGGCCGCGCCCTCGTCCTCGCCGCCTCCGCGTGGCCCCCGGGCGAGCCCGACCGCGCGATGGAGCTCATCGAAAAGTTCCCGCCCGGACGCGACCGGGACGAAGCTATCGGCATGGTTCTCGGAAACCTCGCCAATACCGACGCGAAAGACGCCTTCGCCCGCGCCGCCGTCCTCCCCGCCGGAGCCGCCCGGGCCGGCATCCTCAAAAACGTGATTCTCAACTGGAGTTCATCGGCGCCCGAAGCGGCACTCGAGGCTGCGGCCGCGCTGCCCCCGGGCGAAGCCCGTCTCACCACCCTGGGCTCGGCCTTGGGCGTCATCGCTCGCGAAGATCCCGAGGTCGCCCTGGATTACGTGCTGGGCGCCGCGGCGGGCAGCGAGCGCACGGAACTCCTTCGCTCGGTCAGCATCGATCTCGCCGGCGAGGACCCCGCGATGGCGGCCGTGTTTGCCAAGGCATTGCCGGCGGGCATCGCCCAACGAGACGCCGTGGGCGCCATCGCCGGCGGATATGCCCAGCTCGATCCGACCGCCGCGCAGGAATGGCTGCTCACTCTTCCCGAGGGCGAGCTTCGCAATCACGCCATCGCTTACATTGGCGAGAACCGCGCCCGGCTCGATCCCGAGGGCACCGCCTCGTGGGCCGCCACGCTTGCATCCCCGGCCGAGCGCCGCCGCGCGCTACAGCACTCCCTCGGCCCCTGGGCCGTGATCGACACTCCCGGAGCCACCGCTTGGGCGCAGCGCCTTCCCGCCGGCCCCGCACGCCAGGAAGCCTTCGCCGCCATCGTGGAGAGCCAGTCTTATCACGATCCCGCCGGCGCGCTCGCCCTCGCCGGCCAGATGCCCGAAGGCGAGCTCCGCGACCTCGCGGTCGACCGCCTCGCCAACGCCTGGGCTCGCGACGACGCCCCCGCGGCGGTCGCCCAGATCCAAACCCTCCCGCCAGGCGAGCTCCGCGCCAAACTCGCGAACAGCATCGTCGCCACCCTCGCCGAGCATGCTCCCGCGGATGCCGCCGCCTTTGCCGCCACCCTTCCTCCCGGGCAACTCTCGGGCGCCGCGATCAGCAGCCTCGCCGACTTCTGGAGCCGCTCCGACCCCGCGGCCGCCACCGCGTGGGCCGCAATCCTCCCCTCCGGCCCCGAGCGCTCAGCCGCGCTCTACCAGACGGTCGAGAGCTGGGGACGCGTCGACCCCGCAAAGGCGGGCGCATTCCTCGCCGCCCTTCCCAAGGGCGCGGACCGCGACGCGGCCCTCGGCCATTTCGTTTCCTCCTACGCCTTCAGCCATCCGAAGAAAGCCGCGGATTGGGTCAAAGCCATCGCGGATCCCGTCGTCCGCGCCAACGCCGCCGATGCGGTCGAACGCTTGTGGAAGAAGCACAACCCCGAGGCCGCCGCCTCCTGGCGAGCCCGCCTCGATTCTCGCGGCTAACCTCCGCCAGGGCGGCGGGCGCTTCCGCGCGCATGCCGCCTGGAGATCGAGCCACGGGCGGAGGACCGCCCGTCCACCAAAACCCAAAAGCAACCAGCCTCTGGTATCAGCCGTTTTTCGCCACGCGCCGCGGTTTAGCGACCGCCGAAACCGTCCGCCTCAAGGGGTCCAGACTTCCGCGGGTGGCGTCACCGCCGGACCCACGTTCATGGTCTGGCCGTTCTTGAAGATCACCTTGAGCCAATACCAGTAGGGATTCCCGTCCGGCACCGTGTCCACCATCGAGGCGGGCAGCGGACGCAACGAACCGCGACGGCCCCTGCCCTTCACGTCTTCCGTCGTGTTGCGGTAGATCTCAACGACGCGAACCTGCTCGGCGGGCAATTCCCAGGAGACAAGCACCTCGGACCCGTTGCGGGCGACATGAAGCTTGGCCGAATCCTGCGAGACCTGCGCCGGCAGCCCGGTTTGCGCGCCTACCGGGGTGAAAACAACGCAGAAAAAAGCAAACAGAGGTAAGAATCCTACGGATACAAGCGGGGAGAGGATTGACCGGTTCATGGCAGGCTGGCGCCGATTCAGGCGGTTGACGGGAGGAAAAAGACCCTCGCTGACGACACGGCGCCGCGAATGCATGATCCGTGAGCAGGAGAGGGGGGGGGGCGCGTCAATAGATCTGAAACCACACCGAACGCATCTCCAGGATGGAGGTCTTGTCGCCCTGGCCGGCGGCGGTGCCGGTTATGCGTTTGACGCTTCCGTCGGCAAAGACGCCGTTGATCGCGCGGCCGCCATGGCGGTTGGCACTTTCTTTGAAGGTCCCGCTGACCGTGCCGCCGAACATCGGCATGACATGGCCGGTGATCCGGTTTTGTTCGGCGCTGACGTAGAAAGAGGCGTCCTGTCCGTTTTCCACCCCGTCGAGCATCAGGAGCAGTTGCGACGGATATCGCGCCTTATGGAGCGGGATCTTGTCGGCCGGCGCGAAGGAGTTGATGGCTCCGTTGATCGACCCGCGGCAGATGAAATAATCTGTCGGAATCGCCCCCCCGGGCGGCGGAGACACCGGGCAGGTGCGCACATTCCGCGTCGCGGCCTGCCCCGACTGCTGGAAGTATTGGGTATAGGGGGACGTGCCCGCGTCATACCAATAGCGACCATTGCGGCCATAAATCGTGTAGTTACCTTTGTTGTCGGTGGCGTGAAACATGATCACCCTGCCCCATTCGCGGACGGACGAAATGCAGCGCGCGTTTTTGGCGGTTTGGCGAACCTTGCCCACGGTCGGGATCAATATCGCCGCGAGGATGCCAATGATCGCAATCACGGTGAGCAGTTCGATAAGCGTGAAGGCACGCGAACGGGAGAAACGCAAAAAGGAGTGTCTCATGGGGGCGGCGGGGTCGGAGCCGGAGCAGTCTGGGGAACCTTCGGGAGGGCGTCCCAAAAGCCCAAAAGGCGCGCGGGGAAATGACGGCGCTACAATACCCCCGAGCCGAGATGCGTTCTACTGATGAAATACGAAACGGATCTATCGATTTGCGCAGAGACTACACCCAAGTATCGTCGCTGCGTTTTTATGGCGGGCGAGGTTCCGTCCCCGCCGCGAAGAGCCAGCGGGCCGCCCTCCCCGGGACCACATTGACTCCGAAAACCCTGACGGAGTAACGCTAGGCCTGCGCCCCATGCCGCATGCTGACTTGCCCTTGGAGCATCGCCACCGCCCTGCGGCCGACCGACTGAAGGTTCAGATCCAATTCCAAAATAGGATGCTTGTTTTCCGGAGCCAGGCGCCGGGTGCATTCCAAATCGGTCGTCAGCAACGAATCGAAGCCATGCCTCCCCAGCCAGATGTCGAACAGATCGAACGGGCGGGTCGGCGTGAGGAAGGGGGGCGGCGCGGGGATGCCCGCGGTCGAAAACCCCGAACCATACGCCTCGATCAGATCTTCGCGCGCGAGCAGAGAAAGATCCCGGTCGAGAATCAGGCCGGGCCTGTGGAAGCCCGCGGCGAGCAGCCGGTCCATCGCGAGGCGGACGCTTTGCCCGTAGTCGGGCGCCACGGCGCGGGCCGCCATCGCCTCCCCTGCGACGTCCGCATACACGCAGGGGAACAAGGAAGCCGAAAAATGGCGGAGAACCTCTTCATCCAGTCCCGATAGGATGAGCATCCCCAGGCAGCCCCGGTGGCGCGCGAGCTCGGCGAGTCGCGAAAGATCGTCGCGGGTCAGCACGAACCGCTCGGTGCGGCAGCCCAGGCGGCGGCAGGCTTCCCGCGCGGCACCCGCGATGGCGTGGTGACGATCGACGGCGGCACGGCGGCGACTCGTTCCGGTATCCACCCGGGCGATGGCGATGGCGCCCCGAATCGTCGGATCGACAGCGGCTCGGACGCCGCCGCTTCTTGTCGGCGGCCAGATCGCGCGGGCCCGAGGGCCTTCCCTCGTGCGCCCAGACCGTATCCACTCCAAAGATACAAACGAGGCCGGCGCTTCGAGCTGCGCCCCTGGATGACTGCGTGGGTTCATGGGAGACCGCCTGGGCACGCCCGACGCGGTTGTCGCGATCGGGAGAGCGGATGCCGGCGGCCGCGAGCTTACCCGGAAGCCTTCTTGCGTAATACTGAATGATTGCGTAATCTCGTTACGAAAATGCGTAACCTGAAATCGTCCAAGGTCACCATCCTTTGCCCGGCCGCGACGCCGTCCGTCACGCTGGCGCTGAAAGGAATTCGGAACTACGCCCACACCCAGGAAGACTGGCACCTGATAAGCAGCCCCCCGTCCTTCTTCAGCTCATCGGGCGTGTCGCTCGACCTGCAGTTCATGCACCAGTGGACGGGCAGCGGCATCATCACCTCGACGGCAAGCGAGGAGGAGTTGCTCGCCATCCGGAAAATGAAAATCCCGGCGGTGAACATCCTCATGGGGCACGAAGACTCCTTTGGCATCCCCCGCGTGGTGGTGGACGATCATCAAGTCGGACGTCTCGCCGCCGAACATCTGCTCGGTCGCGGCCTCCGGAGCATGGCGTTCCTCGGGCGCAAGGTGCCGTGGTTTTCGCACCTGCGTCACCGTGGATTCGCCGAGCGACTGGCGGAGGTCGGCCTGACGCCCAAGGTCTTTTTGCAGGGACCGGACAGGCAGACCAAACAGGCGTGGCTGGGCCGCGTCGATGAGATCGCAAGATGGGCGGCGTCGCTGCCCCGCCCGATCGGGATTTTCGCCGTGCACGACTACCGCGCGCAGCTCCTTCTCGACGCCTGCCACGTGGCCGGGCTGAGCATCCCCGAAGATATCGCCGTGGTGGGCGTGGATAATGACGAGAGCATCTGCGATCACTCGATCCCCACCCTGAGCAGCGTGGCCTGCAACCAGGAGAAGATCGGGTGGGAAGCCGCGGCGCTTCTCAGCCGCATGCTGAAGGGGGAAAAGGCCCCCCGCGCCGATTTTCTCGTGGCGCCGGACCGGGTGGTGGCGCGGCAGTCCACGGACCGCTTGTATTGCTCCGATCCCGCGACCCAGCGCGCCCTGGACCTGATGAGCGATCAGATCGGCAAGCCCTTTAACATCGAGGAACTGGCCGAACAGGTGGGCGTTTCCAAGAGAACCTTGGAGACGCGTTTCCGGGATCACCTGGCGTCGTCGCCGCATGAATACCTCACCAAGATGCGAGTGCAGCGGGCGCAGGTCCTCATGGGAAAACGGGGAAAGCGAACCATCGAGCAGACTGCGGCGGAGTGCGGCTTTGGCAGCGTTTCCGCCTTCTACGGGGTGTTCAAGCGCTTCACCGGCGAGTCCCCCGCGAAGTTTCGCAAGAAGCAACTCGCCACCCAAACGGAGCAGAAAGCCGGCGGATAAATACGGAGCCGAGGCCGCGGCTCGGGAGTTTCACGACGCACGCTATTTCACCAACAACGACTCGACTTTGAGAACACCTGCGCGCTTGAGCGTGAGCGTCGCCGTGTAAGTGCCGGCGTTGAATCCCAAGCCGCCGGGCGGACCGGACGAATCCGCGCCCTTGGCCGGCGGAAGGTCCCAGATTTTGGAATCCACCAGCGTTCCGTCCGGTGCGACCACCTTCAATTCCACCGGCAACGAAGTGGCGTTGTCGTTCACATAGCGCACCTGCATCTCGTGCGCGCCGCCCAAGCCGACGAAGATATCCCAGGTGAGGGAGGCGTTCTCGGTCGTTAGCAGAGCCCGCGAGCCTTCCAGGGTCGCGCCCGACAACCGGGCTTTCGCCGCCGGCAGCAGTTCGCCCTGGACCGACTCCGGCGTCGTGTTCGAGGACGCATCCGGCGCCGTGTGCGAGGACGACGCGGACGGTATCGGCATCCGCCGGAAAAACGCCGGCGCGGGCGGAGCCTTCTCTGGAACCTTTGCCCGGGCGTCCGTCGTCGCGATGGCGATGGCGGAGATGATCGCCTGATTCGACGCTACACGCGGGAAGGAAACTTCCAGCCATCCGTCGCGCGCTTTCGCCGAGACCACTTTTCCGAAGGCCCGTGCGTAGCCCGCTTCGCGCCAGAGATCGAGGTCGCGCAACTTCGTTTCGCCGTTCACGGCCACGTCGAACAGGCGCCAGCCGGTGCAGTCGCCTCCGCCGCGGCCATACCACGGCTCGATGAAGAACAACTCCACGCGGTAGTCGCCGTCCGGCACGGCGAAGGCATAGCGCAGTTTTTCGCGTCCGTAACGAAAAGTCTGATACAAAGCCTCGTCCCGCGTGCCGGCGATGGCGTCGAAGGTCTCGCGCTGACTGCCGAAGCGCGCGGGCACGTTGCCATACTCCGCGGCCCAGGACAGCGAGCCCCAGACGTCGCCCGGCGCGTAGTCGCGGTCCGCCTGCCAGCCATGGCCGTGCGTGTCCGTGAATTCCGGCCCGCCGCAGTTGACGCGGTAGAGATAATTCCAGCCCTTGGCAGGCGCCGTGAGCTGGAGATCCGCGCCGTTGAGTTCCGCGCGGTGCGGCGCCGCTGGAAGATTTTTCAGCACGATGGCATCCGTGGCCGCGACTTTGCCGCCGACGCGTCCCTCGGCGTAGAGCACGTTGTAGCGCACATCCACGTCGTCCCATTCGAAGTGCGTGCCGCGCGCCCCCCGCTTGCGCACGCCGAGCGACTCGCGTTTGTGGTCGTTGAACAGCTCGACCTCGTCGCAATTGGAATAGACGACGATGCCGGATTTGCGGCCGGGCTCCGACCAGCGGTCCGGCCAGGTGTGACCGGCGATGGCGACCATCGGATCGGTGTTCGCCGGAGCGTAGTTGGCGCGGAACATGTAATAGGCATCCGTCGGCTCGCCCCAAAGCGTGAACAGGCCCTTGTTGTTGGCGGGGCCGATGCCGTTCAGTTCACCCCAGCCGTCCGCGCCCTGGGTTTCCATTTTTCCCACCGGGCCGCCGGGGGTGGAGCCGATCTTCCGGCCGGGATTTTCGTGCGTGGTGAGCAGCCAGTGAAAATGGCCGCAGGTCCGGTCGCGCACGGTCTCGGCCAAGCGCACCTTCATCTCCATGAGCGCGGTGAAACGGTCTTCGCTGTGGATGTCGGCATGCTTCAACCCGTCTTCCCTGTGCAGCCCCAGGCTGCGCCACGCGCCGTATTCGCCGACCAGGCGCTGCCGCACGACGTCGCTCGCATACTTCGCCGGATCGCCGCCGTAGGTGCCGGTCCAGTTCTGCGGCACGTTCCAGTCCGCGCCCTTGCCGCCGTTGCACACGGTGACCAAGCGCTGCGAGGGACTCGTCGGGTCCAGTTCGCGGATGAGTTGAACGCACTCTTTCGCGAAGTCCTCGGGCAGCCAGCTCTCGTTGGCGAGGCCCCAAAGAATCACGGACGGGCTGTTGCGCCGCTCGCGCACCCAATCGCGCAACAGGCGTTTGAAGTTTTCGCGGAAGGCGGGCGAATCATACCAGATCGCCGAGACCATTTGCGGCCACCACAACACGCCCTCGCGGTCCCAGTAGTCCTGGTAACGCAGGTTGTGCGGCTGGTGGGCGTCGCGAAAGGCGTTGAAGCCGGCGGCTTGGACCTGCCTCGCGCGGGTGCGGATTTGCTCTTCGCCGAAGGCATGGCTGTTGCCGAGCAGATGCTCGTATTCGCAGGTGCCGTTGAAGAACACAGGCTGGCCGTTGAGCCGGAACACGCCGCCGGGCTCCGCCTGCGGCGATGGCCATTCTACGACGCGGATTCCGAACGGCGTCTCGACCCGATCCAGGACCCGGCCGCCCTCGGACACGGTCGTTTCCAGCGTGTAGAGGGCGGGCTTTTCCAAGGACCACAGCTCGACGTCCCGAAGTGTCGGAGTGTCTTGTCGCATGGTCGCGGTCTCGCCGGGCGCGAGGGCCTGCTCCGTTCGCAGGGTTGCCGCGGTCCGACCCGTGCGGTCACGCACGCGCGTTTCGAGCGTCACCGTGCGCGCGGCGGTGTCGTAGTTACGCAGCTCCGAGGCGACGTGAACCACGGCGGCATCGCGCGTGGCGGTTTCATCGTTCCACACGTGAACGCCAAACGGTTCGACGCGCACCACGCCGGTCGTCACCAGATGAACGGGGCGGAAAATTCCCAGCGGCTGGCTGCCTTCCGAGAAACCGTTTTTCGTCGAGCACCCGCCGCAGACCCATGGCAAATCTTCGATGCCGGCCGGATGATCCGCGCGGACGGCGAGGAGATTCGCCTTCCCGAAGTTCACCAAGCCGGTCACGTCCAGCGTGAAGGTGGTTCGCCCGCCGGCATGTTGGCCCGCGGGTCTGCCGTTTACCCAGACCGTCGCGTAGGAGCCGACGCCCTCGAAGAACAGGAACACCCGCCGTCCGCGCTCGGACTCGGACACGGCAAACTCGCGCCGATACCAGGCGCTGCCGTGGCGGTTGCCGTGGAGCATGCGGTGCGCGCCCTCGTAGCCGTCCCAGTTGTGCGGCACGTCCACGCGCAACCACGCGGCGTCGTCGTGGCCGGGCCGCGCGAAGCCCTCGTGGTCCGTCGCGCCGGTCTCACCCGCCATCGTCCGCCAACCGGCGTTGAGAAGAGTCGCCCGTCGCGGCTCGTCGGAAGCCTCGGCGGCCCCGGCGGAACAAAGGCAGACCAATGCAAGGCAAAGAACCAGCGCCAGGCTTGCGAGGCGTGCGGGCAAAGCGGTTCTCGCGGCGGCGGCGGGAGTCTTTGTTGATCTCATTTTGATATCGTCCTTGCGACATTTCGGTAGGCGGGCTCCAGCCCCGCGTCATCGATGATCTTCCGCGCTTCCGCCGAGTGCTCGGTCTCGACGCGAGTGTTCGTCGGCTCGCAATTAACGCCCCGGATGTCCGCCTTGGCGATCGTGGTGAAGTTACCGTCGATCTTGTTGTCGCGTATCCGAGGCGTCCAGAGGTTGATCCACTGGCCGTGCGCGGGCTTCGGTCCGTCGCGCTGGTCGCGCGGGTCCAGGACGTTGCCCGCGACCGTCCAATAGGCCGATCCGTCGTCGAGATAAAGCGTGCGAGTGTTCGAGCGGACGTAGTTGCCCTCGATACGCGAACCAGGCTGCTCGCCCAGCACGTAGATGGCGCCGCCATCCCTGGGCAATTCCCGCTGTGTGTCGCACACGCGGTTCCTGGCGATCACGTTATCCTTCGAGACGGTCGAAGGTGGAATCTCGCCGTTCCCCCACCACCAGCCGAGCGCGATGCCGCCATACGGCACGCGGGCGATATCGTTGTGCGAAATCTCCACGGCCTCGGTGAAGAATCCGCTGATGGCCTCCTGTTGCTTGAATTCCAGGCTTACGTCGCGAATCCAGTTGTTGGAGATTCTGACGCGCGCACACGCGCCTTCGACGCCGGCCGGAAACAACGGACCGTCGCCGATCGCGTAATGTTGCGGATGACCTACATTGACCGCGTTGCCGGACAGGTCGTGGAACGCGTTGCCGACCACCTCGCTGTCCACCACATCGTTGACGAGGCTGACCGCGCAACCGCTGGCGAGGCGCGTGAAGTGATTACGCTCGAAGCGGATGTTCTCCGCGTTGCGCAACTCCACCGTGGCCCGCGGCAGGTCGAGGATGTTGTAACGCGTTTTGTGATGATTTCCGTCGGCGCGAAAGTGCGTGTAGTATCCGAGGCTCTGCACGCCTATCGCCCCGTGCGAGTCGGCGACCCGGTTCAACTGCCAGTGATCGTGCGAAAACGTCAGGCCGGAGAAGACGAGGTTCGCGACGCGTCCACTGGTCGAGCCGCCGGCGATCCGCAGCAGTCCCTCGCTCGTCGGTGCGATCACCTCCGCCTTGGTCATATCCTCCTCGTCCCGCGCGAAGTAATAGAGCGTGTGCGTGACGCGGTTAAAATAGAACTGCCCGGGACGGTCCAGGAACTCGAACGCGTTGCGAAGGGTGAACGATTCCTGCGGCGCGATGTTGCATTCCCACGCCATCGTCGCCGCGACCGCTCCGAGCGGCTGCTGGAGTTTGGCCACCCTGAAGCCGTCCTCCGTCGCCACGTCGCGGACACCCATGACGAGAAAAGTCCAGATTCGCCGTTGCAGCAGCTCGATATCGGCCGGGTTCGTGAGCGCGGGCATTTCGGCTGCGTCGAACTTGATTCCGTCCAACGTCGCGCCCGGCGTTTCGGCCCATGGTTCGTCGCCTTTCACGACAAACTCGCCCCAGGCGCCCCTGCCCGTGAAATCCGCGCGTGTCATCTCCGCGCGAGCTCCGTTGACGTAAAGGGTGCGCAATTTGCGATCCGACTGGAGCGTCGCTTTGTAGATACGTCCGCTATGCACGGACCAGTTGGTCACCGGGATGCCGCCGCTGATGACGGGCGTCTCCGCCTCGTAGGCGCGGTAGATGATCTTGAAGCCATCCCGGCCTGAATCCGCCGCGTTGAACTCCACCGGCGCCGTGACGGGATAGATTCCGCCACGAAGATGAACGACGATGTCGGCGGTCATATTTCGATTGATCGCACGCACCGCATCCCGGGCGCGGACCAAAGTTAGAAATGGCTTTTCCAGGGTTCCGGGATGCGCGTCGTCGCCGGCCGGAGAGACGTAGAACTCCGGGTCCGCATCCGCCGCAAACGCTGCGCCGACGGAGGAGAGCAATGCGCCATAAAAGACCATCCGCAGGGCGCGGAATGCGGGATATACCCTCATTGTTGGCGCGCGTCTCGGCTCAGAGGCGGCGGGAAATTTTCCGGCCGTGGTAGCGCAGGTCGACGGTCCTCGCCGCCGGCTCGAGTCCGACGCCGTTTTCCGGGGTGACGAGGACCACGCGGAACTCGCGCTCTTTGAGCATGCCGGCGTAAGCGCCGCGGATGGCGCCGATGGTGAGCTCGCGGCGTTTGTCGCTCCAGGTGATCGGAATCACCGAGTGTTCACCCTTTTGGTAGCCCCAGCCGTCGCCGGCGTCCTCGTAGAGGAGACATGAACCATCGGCGCCGGGGTAGACGCGCAGCTCGAGCGGGGCCGAAAGCGCCTCGCCGGAGTATTGCACGCGGGGACCGAGCGGCAGGATGGCGCCGGCTCTCACGAGGAGCGGGGAACGCGAGAGCGGGGCGTCGACCTTGACGGTTTGTCCGCCCGACAACGGCCGGCCGCTCCAGAAGTCGATCCACGCGGAGTTATTCGGGAGGTAGACGTCCACGGTTTCGGCGACGTCTTTCAACGGCGCCGAGCCCCGGCCATAGAGCATGGGCTTGAGCACGGGGGCGATCATGAGCTCGTCGCCAACCATGAACTGGGTCTTCAGGTCGTGGGTCCGGACATCCTCGGGAAAAGAGAACGAGACGGGGCGGATCCAAGAGGCATTCCGCCGCGAGACCCGTCCGCTCAGGGAGTAGAGATGGGGCAGCAGGCGATACCGCAGGTCGATGGTCCCGACGATGGCGTCGTAAAACGGCGCGCCCGGTTCGCCAAAGCGCCAGGGCTCGCGCGGCGTATCCGTCCCGTGGCTACGGAACATGGGCAGGAAGGCGCCGAACTGGAGCCAACGGGTGTAGAGCTCCCGGTAGCCGAGGTCGTCGACGCCCTTGTCGAACTGCCCGCGCCAGAACCATTGCGATTTTCGGGCCACAAAGAAGGCGCCGATGTCCGTGGTGATGTAGGGATAGCCGGCCGCGCCGATGCTTTGCATGGAGGCGACTTCCTTGGCGAGCGTCTCCCAGCTCGCGGTGATGTCGCCGGTCCAGACCACCGAGCCGGTGCGCTGGCCTCCGGCATAGCTGGAGCGGGTGAGGTTGAGCACGCGCCGGTCGGGAGCGGCGGCGCGCTGGTTCTCGAAGATGCCGATCCCGCTCCACAGGCCGTAGGCGTTGAGGTGTTGGGGATCGATGATCTTGGCCAGGCCGGCGATGTTGGCGGAATCCGGATCGGCGGGGCGGTCCTTTTGCCAATCCACGTTCTCGGGCTCGGTCGAGTCGCACCACCAGCCGTCCATGCCGTGGCGGCCAAAGGGCTTCCACGCGGCGGTTTCCCAGTAGAGTTTGCGCGCCTCGGGAC